>JAHLFV010000191.1 GCA_018883625.1 Candidatus Treponema excrementipullorum | reverse complement strand
CTGTCATTTATCAAACTCTCCTTTCATTTCCAAGGTTGAAAAATGATTAGGTAAAGTAACCGCTTTTCCTGTTTTTTGACTTTCATAAATGGCAAGAATTATTTCCAATGCTTTTTTACCTTTTTCACCGGAAACAAGCGGTTCTCGTCCTTCCTCTATGGCATCGATAACGTCGGAAAACAATGCAGTATGACCGAATCCGTATACGGTGGGCGGATCTTTTGCATTAGGATCCAAAACAACATCTTCTGTATCCCCTACAGCTTCTGCATCGCTGAAACGCCAAGTTTCCAACTTATTTACTGCCAATCCGCCGATAACAACGCTCCCCTTTTCTCCAAAAAGACTCAAAGTTTCATTCAAGTTTTTCGGATAAATATCGGCACTGCCTTCGATGATTCCCACCGCACCGGATTGAAACTCTACAATGGCACAGCCAAAATCTTCTGCCTCTATAGGACGCTGAAAACGACGGGTTTGTGCCTGTACACGAACTGCATCTTCTCCCATCATCCACTGTAACAAATCTATGCCGTGGGTACACTGGTTCATCAAAGTACCGCCATCCTGTTCCCATGTCCCCCGCCAGGGAGCTTCTGCATAATAGGCTTCGTTTCTGTTCCATCGAATTTGTACCATGCCGTGAAAGAGTTTTCCAAAACGGCCTTTTTCCAAGGCTTCCCGAGTACGCTGTACGGGAGCATTGAAACGATTTTGAAAACATACTGCCAACTTTTTGCCATTCTTTTTGGCAGCATCTATCATGGCTTGGGCATCCTCAGTAGATAGTGCCATTGGTTTTTCACAAATTACATGGCAACCGGCATTTAAACAATCCACTGCGATTGCTTTATGCTTCCCGGACTCTGTTGCAATAGTGACGATGTCAGGGTGACATTCAGAAAGCATTTCCTTGTAATCGACATAGACTTTTACATGGGTACCGGGCAAAGCCTTTACATATTCGTTTTTCTTTGCCTCTGCCCGCTCCATAACGGGGTCACAGGTGGCAACCAACTCTAAGCGGTCTTTATTGTTCACATAGGCCTCTACGTGTTTAAAACTAATTCGACCGCACCCGATTAATGCTATTGTGTGTTTCATAATAATCTCGATATGTTGTAATTGATATATGATTAAGAAATATTTAACTTTAGAAAAGAAAAGTATTTCAGCTTAAGTCCCTAAACCTACATAACCAGTCAGAATAACTCACTGTGAGAATTTATCCTGAACGCTGTCAGGACAAGAGCATTCCTGTCAAACCGTTTTGTTGTAGCAATTCTATAAACCATGAGCAGCCTCGTATTCATCCATAGAGGCAAAAGTTTTCAATGTTCCGCTTTCAAGGGCTTTCATGATAGCAACCTTCTCTGCCTTCAGTTCATCTACCGGAGAAATCTGCTCTTTTATGGAAACCGTAACTTCAGGGTATAGAGCACAGACACTTTTAAGAGCGGTAATAAGAGCATCATCTGCATTTTTAATCGTCATACTCACAACCATAAAAACCCTCCATACAATACAGTTATAACACGGAATATGTCTAAAATCAATTATCTTTTCAGTATATCTCCTTGCGTTTTTTCTATCTTCAATATCCTACACCCCTACCCATAGCTTCGCCCGTTCCCCCACATGTAATTTTGGGGTAGGCACATATAAAGGGGAAGGACGCCGGTTTCTTTGTACTTGAACCAAGTTCCAAAGGGCAACAGGCTAATGTAGGCACAAGACTACTTGCTTTCCAAGTACTCTTTTTCTTCTTTGCTCCAATCTTCTTTTTTGATGTCATAATAGGTCAGACCAACTACGGTTGCCCTGTTAAACACATCAAGCTGAATGTTTACCCGGTGGTTACGACGATTTACCGCAATAACGGTACCGGTCAAATCCTTAAATGGACCGCCGGTTATTACGATTCTGTCGTTTTCATCAAAGGTAACAGCGGTAAAACCGATGGTCTCGCCGTAATTCCGTAAAGACACTACACAGTCGTAATCCGTTCCCACCAAGGGTCTGGCTACGTCATCTTTGGGGAGAAAATAATAAAAATCCTTGTTTTGTCTGAATACGGAAAAAAGGGCTACATCGGTACAATCGGTTTCCAAAAACACGTATCCGGGAAAAAAAGCTTCATCATAGATTTTGCCTTTTTTAGTTCGCATCAGTTTTTTGAAAAAAAGCACCTGTCCCCTAAAAGGAGCTTCCGGAGCATCCAACACCTCTGCTGCCCACAGCCGAAAAGCTTCTTCCTTACCTGTTTTTATCACTAAGCAGTAATAATCCACACTACAATTCCGCACCACAAAATCTCTGCAAGTCTCTCCCCGGTACGGAGCTTTATGCCTTGTACCAGCTTGCAAAGAAAATCCCCCGCCCCAGCCGAAACATGGTGACGGAGGATAAAAAGGAACTTTCGTCCCCACTTTTACACACTCAATATCGTTATCACGATGTTATATCAATATTACAACGTATATACGTCATTATCAATCATATAGTATCGTAATTATGATATAAATAAGTATGATATCCTTTGCAGACAGACTCAGAGCAGAAATAGAATATCAGGGTATGCTTCAAAAAGAACTGGCTTTTAAAGCTGGAATAAAAAAGCGGGCTTTGGATATGTACTTAGGCTCTCAAAGTTCTATGCCTCCGGCAGACGTTGCAGTCCGCCTGGCAAAAGTTTTGGGGGTAACAGTGGAATATCTTGTAACAGGGGAACAGTCTGAAACAGAAGCACCACAAGAACATGACAAAAAAATAACTTTTGATTTTAAACAAGTAGAAAACGATTTAAATTCGTTACCCATTAAAATTGCCTATTCGTTGGTAAACACCATTCACACCGTGGCAGAGTTTGAAAAATCCGGTCTTTCCAATATATCCACCCGGTAACCAAAATTTTGAAAATCAGGCTGGCCCCATGGCTTTTGTTTTTAAACTATGATATGGTTTCTGTACAATCGTACGTACTGTAAGCGTAACAGGAACATACCATACATTACAGAAAGGAAAAACCAGTGGCTTTTGACGGAATTATTCTTGATGTTGACGGGACTCTATGGAATACCACAGAAATTGTTGCTCAAGCCTGGAATAAGGCTATCAGCAGGATATGCCCCGCAATTCCTTTAGTAACACCGGAACAACTTCAAAGTCAGTTTGGCAAAATCATGGAAGTAATTGCCGATAACCTTTTTGTCCCTGCCACCCCGGAAGAAAAAAAGCTGTTACTTGCGGAATGTTGCAAAGAAGAGCAAGAAGCTTTAGAAAAACTGGATAAAGATATCAGTTATCCTCATGTGCGGGAAACTGTTAAAACTTTAAGTAAAACCCATAAAGTTTTTATTGTCAGTAACTGTCAAAAAGGCTACATCGAATTGACCATGGAAAAAAATCATCTGAAAGAATACATTACTGATTGGGAATGTTACGGCAACACCGGCATGGGAAAAGACAAAAATATAGCCCTTGTTATAGAAAGAAACAATTTAAAAAGTCCCCTGTACGTGGGAGACACTCAAGGAGACTACGAAGCCTGTCTTACAGCCCAAGTTCCTTTTGTGTGGGCTGCCTACGGATTCGGCACTCCTACAGGCTATTACGCAAAGATAGAAGATTTTGCCCGGCTGCTCTCCTTGGTATAAAAGCAACAGCCGGACAGTTGGTGTACTTTAGGCTAACTCGGCGACCAGCTTTTTTACGGCTTCAACAGAAACATCGTTTAAAGCACCTTTTACCGTTACTGTAGTATCCGTGTACTCCAGTTCTTTACAGGCAACAAGTTTTTCTTTCATGGTTTTTGCAGCAGCGGGACCCCAAGAACCGTTTTCTATAAATCCGACTCTGCGTTTACAGAAGCTATGGTCTGCCAAACGGAACAGCAAGTCTTCCATGGTGGGAAAAATCCCGCCGTTATAAGTGGTGGTGGCAAAGACAATGTTTTTATAGTAAAAAGCCAAGGTTAAAGCATAAGACACATCGTTTTCCGCCAAGTTCATGGTAACTACCTCTTTGCCGGCTTTTTTGAGTTCTTCTGCCAAGAGCTGTACCGCTTTTTCCGTGTGACCGTAGATGGAAGTATAGGGAATAAATACTCCGTCAGATTCAGGAGTATAGCTTGCCCACTTTTTGTACAAATCAACGTAGTGACTTACATCCCCTGTCAGAACAGGACCGTGAAGGGAACAAATAGTCTTAATATCAAGTCCGGCGGCTTTTTTCAACAGTGTTTCTGTAAAAGTACCGAATTTTCCCACAATACCGTAATAGTACCGTCGTGCTTCTGTTTCCCAAGGTTCTTCCGGTTCTTGGTCGCTGGCACCAAAAGTTCCAAAGGCATCGGCACTGAACAGCACTTTGTCACAGGCATCGTAAGACATAAAGACTTCCGGCCAGTGAATCATGGGAGCGGCAATAAACTGCAAAGCATGTTTTCCTAACTCCAGTACAAAGCCTTCCCGTACGGGAATAGCCCGAGGGGTATAATCTACACCAAAATAGCACTTCATCATGTTTAATGCTGCCAAGCTGGATACTACCTGAGCTTCCGGATATTTTTCCATAAAAGCCTGAATATTTGCCGAATGGTCTCCTTCCATGTGATGGACAATCAGATAATCAGGCTTTCTGCCTTGCAAAGCCTCTTCCAAATTTGCAAACCATTGGTGGGCAAAACTCTCTTCTACCGTATCCGTTACCGCTATTTTTTCATCCAATATAACGTAAGAATTATAAGCCATTCCCTGAGGAACCGGATACTGTGCTTCAAATAAGTGTATATTGTGGTCATTGACCCCGATATGTATGATTGTATCTGTTACCTTTTCCATATCTCTAAAATAATACGTATTGCAGATTTTAACAAGTGTATAGTAAAAAAAGTCATGAAAAGTGGAGAAAAAATTGCTTTTTTTTACAGGTATTTTTGCAAAAAGCTACCTTGACAGAAGCAATTTTAACATGGATACTCTAAGAATCGTCACATGCATTAAAGGAGGATTCTCATTTTATGGATCAAAAAGCATTGTTTAATATTTCTTACGGTGTTTTTGTATTGGGAGCAAAAACAGAAGAAAAAGTAAATGCCTGTATTACCAATACCTTTGTACAGGTTGCCTCAGACCCGTTGCGGGTTACCATAGCTTGTTTAAACCGTAATTATACCTGCGACATGATTAAAAAAAGCGGTACTTTTTCTATCTCTGTTTTGGATCAAAGCTGTACGTTTGATACGATTAAACACTTTGGGTTTCAAAGTGGCCGGGATGTAAATAAATTCGATACAGTAGCATACGATACCGATGCCTACGGTAACCCCTATGTAAAAAAAGAAGCTTGTTCTCTTTTTTCCTGTAAGGTACTTTCTTCTCAAGATTTGGGAACCCATACTCTCTTTATTGCAGAAATCGAAGACGCTCGGGTAGTAAGCGACAAACCGCCCTTAACCTACAGCGACTATCAGACAAAGGTAAAGCCCAAACGGGAAGCTGCCGCCACAGACAAAAAAATTGTGGGTTGGAGATGCAAAATCTGCGGTTACGAGTACAAAGAGCCTGTATTACCTCCCGATTACGTGTGTCCCCTCTGCGGTCACCCTGCATCTGACTTTGAGCCCATTTACGCCGACTGATTGGGGAATGTGGCATTTTTAACTTTTACTCTACCCCGGCAATGCTCCTATAGGAGTACCGGGGTACTTTTTTATATAAATATACCAAGTGATTTAAAATACTTTTCCGTGAGGATGCCTTATGCAACAAGATTTTACTCAGGGAGCCATCCGTCCCGCTTTAATACGTTTCAGCGTGCCTCTTATGGCAGGCAACCTCTTACAACAACTATATAACCTGGTAGATACTTGGGTCGTGGGGCGGTATCTTGGCAAGGAAGCATTGGCTGCCGTAGGCAGTGCTTTTTCGTTAATGACCTTGCTTACCAGTATTCTGTTGGGACTTTCCATGGGTAGCAGTGTTGTCTTCAGTCAATTTTGGGGACAGCAAGACAGTAAAAGGTTTAAACAAAGTGTTGCCAATGCCTTTGGACTGTTGGTATTTGTAACCGTAGTACTTCTCTGTGTTGCCTACGGCAGCCTTTCTGCCGTTACAAAGCTTATGAGAGTTCCCCGGGAAGTGGAAGGATATTTTACCCTGTATCTTTCCGTAATTTTTGCCGGTATTCCCTTTATTTTTTTGTATAATTTTTATGCCGCTCTGTTAAGAAGCGTGGGGAACACGATACCGGCGTTGGTGTGTCTTTTTATTGCTACCCTTACCAATATTGTTTTGGATGTACTTTTTGTTTTGGTCTTTCCTTTTGGTATTGCAGGAGCTGCCTGGGCCACAGTCATTGCACAGGGACTTTCTGCCTTGGCCTTGCTTTTTTACACCATTGTAAAAAAGCCCCAGCTGAACTTTTCCCTCAAAGACTGTTCTCCTGACTACGCCTTGATACGTCGTTTGGCTTCTGTCAGTTTTCTTACCGGCATGCAGCAGTCTATTATGAATTTCGGTATTTTAATGATTCAAAGTTTGGTAAACAGCTTTGGTGTAGCTACCATGGCTGCCTTTGCCGCCGGCGTAAAAATCGATGCCTTTGCCTATGCCCCGGCTCAGGATTTTGCCAACGGCTTTACCACCTTTGTGGCACAAAATAAAGGTGCTCAAAAACCTGAAAGAATCATTCAGGGCATAAAGGAAGCATTTTTGCTGTCTTGTACATTTTGTCTTATCTTATCTTTGGTCATATTTTTCTGTGCACCCATACTGCTGACACTGTTTATTGATCCCGGACAAAAAGAAGTACTGGACATCGGCGTACAGTACCTGCGGTGGGAAGGTTCCTTTTATGTGGGCATAGGCATGTTGTTTTTATTTTATGCCATATTCCGAGGACTGGAGAGAGCCGGTGTATCTGTTGTGTTGACAATTATTTCTTTAGGTTTACGGGTCCTTATTGCCTACACCCTTGCTCCTGTTTTTGGAGTTTTAGCTATTTGGATCTCTGTTCCTATTGGATGGTTCGTAGCAGATATTGTGGGATTTTTAATATTGTTAAGGAATAAATCTTCATATTGAGTAATATTTATAATTTTAGTATTTTTTGAGATTGACTGTCATGGTAAGTTAAAGTACAATCGTTGTATCGTAAGCTATAACAGGAATATAAGCTGCATCTGTAACTTCTTTGTTTTTAATTATAACCTACGCAAAAAGAATTACCACAAAACATAAGACGGAAATTATAATGAAAGAGAAGAAGGTAGTATATAAATTAAGGGGAATTACGCATCGATGAGCTAAAACTGGATAGAGCCTTTGTTATGCAGGCCAGAACAAACAAAGACAGTAACCAACGGAAAATTCTGGAAGTCATTATAGAGATGGCTAAAAAGATGAATATGACCACTGTTGCCGAAGGTATAGAAACAGCAGACAGCGAGCAAATGCTTAAAGAATTATCCTGTGACTATGGTCAGGGATACTATTACAGTAAGCCTATTCCGGTAGCAGAATTTAAAGAAAAATTTCTTTCCGAAAATCAATGATGGGTAACCATGGGGTTACATAAGGAGGACACTATGATTTTTGATTCACTGGATCGATTAAGTTTGTACGCCAAGGATTTTCCGGCTCTTAAAACAGCAGATGCAATTTTGAAAGAAGACTTGCTGTCTAAAGAACCGGGTTCCTATACCACCGATGATCCTAATTGTCGGTATAATATTGTTCACTATGAAACTCACGTGGGCCACAAAGACTTTGAAATACACCAAAGAGAAGCAGATCTACAGATTATGCTTTCCGGCGGTGAAATTATGAAGGCAGCCACCAAGGACTTGGCTTTACAGGCACAAGGGTACGATGCAAACAAAGACATAGCCTTTGTAAAAGGAGAAACAATGGTTTCATACACTGCCCGTCCCGGGTTCTTTGCCTTGTTTTTGCCGGGAGAGCCCCACGCCCCGGGCATTGCTTTAACGGACACCGCCGAAAAAGCAAAGAAGGTAGTGTTCAAAATCAAAGTGTGACGGCTTTTATGCTTTTATGCAAGAAAGCCTACAGTATGTACTGTTCCTTTTTTTTCTTCTTGTAACTTACATAACTGTTGCACAATGAATCCGGCGGTGATTTCTGCCGGGTTCATAAAGCGCAGTTTGCTTGCAAAAATGCCAAAGTCTCCGGGTGTAACGGTAGTGTATCGGCACAGTTTTTCTATCTGACCTTTTTCAAAGGTGTAAGCTGGAAAGAAACGTGCTAACAAGGTTTCTATGCCTTCCTTCGTAAGCGGGTTAAATTCACAGATAATGTGAAAACGCCGTTCCATGGCAACATCCATGGACTCCCGGAAGTTGGTAGTACAAATTAAGATTCCCTTAAAATCTTCCATTTGAGATAACAGTTCGTTTACCAAAGTAATTTCCCAGTTGTTAAAGGCGTTTTTTCTGTCTGCAAAAAAAGAATCTGCTTCATCCAGTAAGAGAATATTTCCTTTGCTTTCCGCCTCTCTGAAAGCTTCTGCCATGTGTTGTTCGCTTTCCCCTACCCGAGGTCCTAAAATATCGCTGACCCGTTTAAGGCATACTTCTTTACCCAGTGCGTCTCCTATATATCGAGCCAATTCTGTTTTACCGGTTCCGCTGGCACCGTGGAACAATAGCCGAATTCCTTCTTCTTCCGAAAAGTTTTGGGCATTTTTTACCATAGACAAAATTTCTTCTGCCGGTACGGAGGTGTTCAGAACAGAAAGAGTATAGTTTTTTTTGAGACCTCTTACTGTTGACTGTGGTGTGGAGGGAGCCAATAAGTTGGATTGGGCTTCAAAAATCTTTTCTATGGTGGACTTAATAGTTTTCTCCGATTTTTCCGGAGGCATATGCTTAATAGTCTCCACCATGGTGTCCAGTGATCTTTCTGAAACGTAATATGTACCGCACAGTTCCACCAGTTCTTTGTGCAGACTTTCGCTGATAGTGAGATTTTTTAGTTTTGAGTCAGCTAACCTGCACAGTGTGTCCCTATCCGGTTCTTCAAAATTACGGGAAAAGTCAAAACGGGCCAAAATAGGCGGTTCCCATAAGTGACTGTAATTCACTACCCACATAACTTTATTGGGATTTTGCAACAAGGTATACAGAAAATCGTTTCTTTCTACCATCTTTTTGCTGTTTTCCCGTAACTCCATAAAATTACCGCTAAAAAAACTTTGTTCCAGTAAGTCTATTATAAACACTGTGTTTTTTTTCTGTACCGACAGTAAAGCTTTTAATCGTCCCCGCATCAACTTGCCGGAACTAAGTTCTGTGGTACATGATTCTTCCGGTGGCACGGTCTGAGCATCACTTTCTTGAGAAATTTCTTCCTGAGAAACGTCTTCCAGACAAGAGCTCCACAAAGTAGAAAATACTTCGGGAATAAAGCCGGCTTTCCTTACCACGGCCTTAGCCCAGGTGATTTTTTCATAATCGTTTGTTCCGTAAAGCAAAAACTGAGGAGACTCAAGACTTTGTAACAATTCTATTGCAGCACGACTTTCTTCTTCCGGTACCGTAAAATCTGTTAACTCTTGATTTTTGTCTCGGAGAGTATCTTTTTTGAGAGCCTCAGTACTACTTTCCCCAAGAGCCGCCCTGTCACTTATGCATTCAAACAGTATGTCTGCATTTCCTTCATAGATACAGTCTATCAAGTCTTCTGCCATGTTACCTTCGGTGTCAAAAAAGTAAAAGCTACACAATCTGCCTTTTTCTTTGAGAACACTTTTTATGGTGGTAACAGATAGTCCCAAACTGTGGGCATAGATGGAAATTGGGGATTTTCCTTTTTGTACTAATGAAACAAAAAGTCTGTTCAACTCCCTTACTGCATGGAACAGATAACCACAGTATATAAGCTTGGCTTCTGTCTCCGTAAGGGAAAATCGGTCAACTAAAAATCTGACTTTGTCTGTATTTTTGAGAAAATTGTATCCAAAAGTCTTTACGTCCATTTGTATGGAAGGGAATTCCGCAACCTTTGCGATGTTTGGAAAGCGTCTCTCCTGTAGTATAGAAAAGTTTTGTTCCCCTAGCGATTCTATCGGCCCGCTAGAACCGACAGGCTCGCCAGAACCGACAGGCCCGATGGGACGGAAAAAAGTGTACAAGAGAAGAGACGAAAAGTCAGCATATTCTTCTGCAAACATGCAACGGACAAGACTTATGCTGTCAGCAGAGTCTGTCTTCCATCCCTGTGCCCGATGAAAAATTACCGGATCTTCCAAGAAATTTTCTTTGATAGTTCCGGGATACTCAAAGGGATGAAGTGGTTCCCCTGCTTCTTCTTCCGAACAACAGTTTTTTACTGTAAGCAATTTATGTGTTTTGTGGTTTTTGATTATGGCATCCATTACCTTCCGAAGGTGAGCTTCTTTGCGGAAAGCCCTGACTAAAGCCATAAATAAATTCTGAAGAGCGCCTAAATCTTTATAATCGTCTATATCCCCACATATATTGTATACATATAAGAGGATGGCAGTAAGTTCTTGCTGTGCCCCCTGTTTTACAGAATACAAAGAAATATCTTCCATGAGAGACCTCCCTATTCTGCACTGTATCACAGCCCTCTATCATATAGTGATAGAGGGAAAAAATATTAAAAAAAAGCTGTCCTACACAAAGTTTTTATAACTTCTAGGACAGCCTATTTTTGATAAAACTTTTGGCTACCGGTGATGTACCGAGCCTCTCAATTTTTTAACACAGTGGCCTTTTTGTCTCCCAGTACATTTTTAATTGTGTCTGTAACAGTGTCCCTGTATTCATTGTAAAAATAGGGATACAAAACTTGTCGGCCTTCTCCTTCTATGCCGGGCCACATAATCAAAACACCGCCGTCATTTTGCACATAGGTATTTCCTTCCACTTTAGGTTGCCATTTTTTCGGCGCACCTGTTTGCAGCAAAGGCCCCGTACTAAGGTAAAACACATTGTTCAGAATGCGGAAGTTTTTTGATGCGTTAGGGGCACTGTGTCCCATATAGGCAGAACCTACAGCTCCCTTTGTGCCCATATACCATCCGTATCCCGTGTAGAGAAAATAATTTTCTTCTATTGATACGTTTTCCATTCGGTGACGCCCGTACCCGGTGTTATCTTCCAGAGTAAAGAAAATCTCTACCGGCATATCGTTGTAGGCAAACACGTTTCTTGCATAAGTTATGTTTTTTTGAACCACATTTCTGATATTCCCGGTTGCCCGTCCCGTTACTTCCGGATCTTCTGCAGGATCTTGATTGGAAACCCCGGCATCATAACACTGGTAAATATAACAGTCCGTTACCGAATAATGATTATAGCTACCGTCGCACTCTACTCCGTTGCCCATAATAACCGGTTCCCCGGTATCGTAGCGATAGTACTGAGGGGAACCACCGATCCAACCAATTTCACAAAAGGAAACATCGTATCCCATATCTCCTCCAAAAATACCGTGGGCACCGGTATATTTTAAGCTCAAATTATGGAACACAGCTTTGTCTGCCGGCAAAACAATATTCTGCCGTACCGCAAATTCAATGCTGTCAAAGACGTCTCCCGGGTTTCCGGCATCACAGCGGAGATACAAAGTACCCACAACTTCTTCCGGGTACTCTCCATGGTCACAGGTATCCATAACCGTATACCGGAAAGGAGCCCCTTCGTAGAGAATACTGTCTGCTTCGGAAAAAAACATTAAATCCTTTGTCAATTCTGTTTTTACATTAAAGGGCTTTCCTTCCTGAATGGTGGACAGATAACCCTCCATATATCGGGGTGCAACTTTTGTACCCCACAATTCCCCCTCATTAAATACCAAAATTCCGCAATCCATCATGTCAGTGTGATACACCCAAATATTGTCCGTTCCTTTTAGCAAAGACCATTTAGCAGGATCTGCACCGTTTTCCGGAGAAGCATATATATTGGGTTTTGCACCTTCCCCGTAAGCCGAATAGATAACGCCTTCCTGAGCCCATAACTGTCCCCGCCAAGTACCGCCCCGTTCAAAGTATACTCCATCTCCGGCAGCAAGATTGGCAGAATTTACCGCTTCTAATGTTGCCCAAGCAGTTTGAGGAGACAAACCGTCGTTTGAGTCGTTACCGGTATTTGAAACGTAGTAGGCTGTACCTTTGCACTTCATAGTATCGGTATTGGTAAGGATTGCCTGTTTTTGAGCCTCTGCCGCTTTCAAGATAGCTTTGTCTTCCCCGGTGGGCGTTCTCATGTTCAAAGCGTAAGGATTGTACGCTAACTTTTCCGAATTATACAACCGCACCGCTGCGGCAATGCCAGCTTCTCTGGTCAAAGGTTGGTCAAGATGAAAATTTAACTCCTTGTCTCCATCAAAAAAGTGACGATGATAATGGACATCCATCCGGCGCTGCATCCAAAAAACAGCGGAAATAGGCACGGAACCGATGGGGTCTTCTCCTCCGTCGGGAAAAAACATATCGATTTCTCGTCCGGCATCGCAGTAAGGATAATCCCAAGAAAGCTGAGAAAACAGCAAGTCGTAGTTTACATAGTTTTCCGTGCAAAAACCATAGTCCCGGGCATTGTACACGTTGTAACCTAAAGCCTCTGCCGCCAACATCAGCAATACCAGGCCGTCATCCCGTTTCATGGTACGATGCGGAAAAGCATCGGCCTGCACATTCTTCTGCCACACAGACAAAGCTGACCTATCACAAAGGGAAATCAAAGAGGTCATCATTGTGTAAAAGCCGGCAAAATCAGCTTCTGCGGCAAGGTTGGTTTCCCACCCTGCCGGCAGTATTCCCAATTCCTTGGCAGTTTCTGTTTCTGATTTTACTCCGGTAGCCGAAACAAGGGGTAATCGGGTCAAGTCCGACGTGGCCATGGGAATATATTTTTTGGAAGGAGTGCCTTGAGAAAACAAGTTTCCTGTTATTATCACACAAACTATTGTCAGACTTATTACAGGTTTTAACCCCTTCATATACAGCACCTCACTAAAAAGGATTTTATTTATGGAATACTTTTCCCCTAAGAACTTTATAACACTATATCTGCAATAATTATAGTACCGGCAGAGAAAAAATGTCAATTTTTTCCACCAAGTAAAATACTGTAAACCTTATATCAACACGACAAACGGAAACTGAGCCTTGCCGTTATACTGTATTTCCGTACGGAAACTAAGCCTTGTCGTTATACAGTATTTCCGTTACAGTGAAGAAGTGGCACAAAAGAACAATCGTCGATTAAACAAAAAAATATTGGAACGGCTGATTATTATTCATAATCTTATAAAGTCAGGAACCTATCCCAATGTACAAAAAATTCAAAGTTACTATTGTGAAAAGACGGGATATGAACAAGTGGGCGTTGCTACCATTTACCGGGATATTTCCACATTACAGGTAGAATTTAATGCTCCCATTGCATACGATCCGTATAAAAAAGGGTACTACTACACTGACAGTCACTGGGATTTAGCCCTTAACACAATTTCTCAAGACGATATTTTTTATCTGTCTGCAGTAAAAATCTTGCTGTCTGATTTTAATAACAGTCCCTTTTACAGTGAAATTTCCCGGGTCATCAATTTTGTAACAGAAACAAAACTGAGCCCGGAAAACACTATCCTTTCCCGCATAGCAACCCCGCCGGCTCCCGGCGTTGTTATAGACAAAGAACTTTTACAAAACATTGTTACTGCTTTAGAACACAATCATATAGTAGAATTTGATTACATAGGTCGATGGGACTCTCCCGGTGACGCACCCAAAAGTCGCCGGGTCCGTCCTTACCAGCTTGTTCTAAAAGACGGCATGTATTTTCTCTTTGGCTGGGACGAAACAGCATGGAACGACGAAGACGAAAAGCCTGCCGGCGGGGAACGACTTTTTTTTCTGCCCAATATGTCCCGTCTGCGTCTTACGGAAGACAGCTTTGAACTTCCTCCCGATTATGACTTTACCCAAAAGTGTTCCGGCAGCAAGTTGGGAGTGTTTATCAGCTCTCAAGTAGATCGGTACGAAATAGAGTTTTATGGTTCCGCCCGCCCTTACATAAAGTCATTTGTCTGGGTAGAAAATCAAGAAATCACCGATTGTGAAGAAAAAGACGTTACTCGGATATCTTTTACCTCTTCCCAATATCTTCCCCTTTTGGAATGGATATTGTCTCAGGGTAAAAATGCCAAGCCCCTGTCTCCCCAATGGTTTGTAGACCGGTGGAAGGAAGAGATTCGAGGCATGGTACAAAATCTGGGAGAAAATGCTTAAAAATGTTTTTGACTTTTTTAGGGAAAGAAAGCACCTGAAACAAACTAGGACATATTAAAAAAACTGGTTACTTCTAGAAATTCAGGTATAGAAAACAGAAACCTCAAAGTCCAAATAAAATCATGTCTAAGATTTTCAAATTAATCACTTTCAAAATCCGAATCACCTGAATCTAAAACACCTAAAGGGACAATCAAGCAATTTTCCGGCTCAAAACTCCACTGAACCTGCCAGCTATTTCCATTAAATTGATCAAGTAAAATATAATTAAACATATTTTCTGTTGGATATAAAGTAAAACGACCTGGGAAATAATTATTATCTTTAACTAAATCTTGAAAATTAATAATTCCATAAATACCGCCTAACTCCTCCAATGAATATTGTAATAAACAAATGGTTCCATTCATTGTATTAAGTTGAAGATATACCCACATATTATCGGTTTTATAAAGTCTCCATATTGCACTTTCATCTTGAGACACAATCCATTTTGGACTTAACTCTTGAGAAAACGTAAAACAACAAAGAAAAAAGCATATACATAAAAATAATTTTCTTTTCATTACAAACCCTCAAATAACAATACTCTCCGTTTTCAATTTTAATATGTTGCTTCTCATAACACAAGTAAAAAATAAGAACTTGACTTATTTACTAAATTACCATAGAAAAAACATCCTTCAAAAACCATCTACCTACATAAACAAAAAGACTACAAAAAAACATTTATTTGTGTCATAATAAAAAACCACATAAGGATTAAACTCATGGCAAAAAAAGAAAAAACGGAAACCGCGAAACCCCGCAACACCGCCAATATCGGTTTTGAAAAACAAATCTGGGACGCCGCCTGCGTCCTTTGGGGACATATCCCTGCTTCCGAATACCGGAACGTCATTATCGGACTCATTTTCCTGAAATACATTTCCGCCGCTTTTGAGAAAAAGTACAATCAGCTCGTTCAGGAAGGCGACGGTTTTGAAAACGACCCCGACGCCTACCTTGAAGAAAACGTTTTCTTTGTACCGGAAGCCGCCCGCTGGTCAAAAATCGCCGCCGCCGCCCACAAACCGGAAATCGGAACCGTCATCGACGACGCCATGCGTGCCATCGAAGCCGACAACAAAAAACTCAAAGGCGTGCTGCCCAAAAACTACGCCGGCCCCGATTTGGATAAACAGGTTCTGGGGGATGTCGTCGACCTTTTTACCAACATGGACATGAGCGAAACCGAAGGCAACCGCGATCTTTTGGGCCGCACTTACGAATACTGCATCGCTCAATTTGCCGAAAAAGAAGGAAAAGGGGGAGGGGAGTTTTACACGCCCTCCAGCATTGTCAACACCCTTGTCGCCGTCCTGAAACCCCACGGCAATTCCCGTGTCTACGACCCCTGCTGCGGTTCCGGGGGAATGTTTGTCCAGTCCGCCCGGTTCATCGCCGACCATTCCGGCAAAAGGGACGCCGTTTCCATTTACGGCCAGGAAGCCAATCCCGACACCTGGAAAATGGCGGTCATGAATCTGACAATCCGGGGACTGGGCGCCGATTTGGGTTCTTACCACGCCGACACCTTTACCAACGACCTCCACAAAACCTTAAAGGCGGACTATATCCTTGCCAATCCTCCCTTCAACTACAATCCCTGGGGACAGGAAAAATTAAAAGACGATCCCCGGTGGAAGTACGGGCTTCCGCCCGCAGGAAACGCCAACTTTGCCTGGATTCAGCACATGATTTACCACCTGGCGCCCGGCGGAAAAATCGGTCTTGTCCTTGCCAACGGCGCACTTTCATCCCAGACGGGAGGCGAAGGCGAAATCCGCAAACGGATTATCGAAGACGATTTGATAGAAGGCATCATCGCCATGCCGCCGCAGCTTTTTTATTCGGTCACTATTCCCGCCACCCTCTGGTTCATCACAAAAGACAAAAAACAGAAAGGCAAAACCCTGTTTATCGACGCCCGCAAAATGGGCTATATGGTTGACCGCAAACACAGGGATTTTACCGACAGTGATATTCAAAAACTGGCAGATACATTTACGGCCTTTCAGGAAGGCGCGCTTAAAGACGTCAAAGGCTTCTGCGCCGCCGTTTCCACCGCCGACATTGCCGCGCAGGATTACATCCTCACCCCCGGCCGTTACGTGGGCATTGAAGACCGGGAAGACGACGGCGAGCCTTTTGAAGAGAAAATGAGCCGCCTGACTTCCGAACTTTCGCAGATGTTCGCAAAGTCCCATGAACTGGAAGAAGAAATCAGAAAAAATCTGGGGGCAATCGGGTATAAGGTATAAAAATGAAGAAAACAGAAAATAAAAAGATGTACTACTATTTTGACGAAGCAGGCCAACCGGATATTCTGGGTCATAAGGGCATAAACCTTATTGAGAAAGGAACGGCAAGTAAAGTCTTTATAGTAGGATATCTGGAAACAGAAGAACATAAAAAGGTAGCCTCAGATTTACGGAATTTGCAAAAACAAATAGCAGAAGATGAATACTTAAGTTCCATACCATCTATTGCCAACACAAAAAAGATGTTTCATGCCAATAAGGACTGTGCAGAGGTTCGGGAAAAAGTCTTTAAACTTCTAAAAACCGAAAATTTTACCTTTTATTGCATTGTTGCCCGAAAAAACGAAAGCTTATTTAGAAGAAAATTTAATTTTAAGAAAGACAAAATCTATGAATACCTGGTAACAAAACTTTTGGAAAAACCGGCTGCATTTGTACAGTGAAATTGACTGCTACTTTTCTTCTATGGGGAACACCGTTCGCATACAAAATATGAATTCAGCAATTCAAAATGCAATACACATATTTAACCAAAAATGGAAAACCGAAAGCAAAAGCAATATCAGAGTTCTTATTCAAAAAACAAGCGAAGAGCCTCTGTTACAGGCAGCGGATTATGTTCTGTGGACAATACAAAGAGCCTATGAGCGCGGTGAATTTCGTTATTATAATTTTTTGCAGGATAAAATATGCCTGATTCATGATATTTTTGATTTTGGCAAATACCCCCAAAATTATTATTCCCCCAAAAATCCACTTGAGGCAAAAAAAATAGACCCTGTGTAAGACTAGGTTGCTTTCGCAACGCATGGCACGACGCCCACTTTCATCCTACGAGGATCTATGTACATGGTACGCCAAAAAGCAGAATTTGTCAAATGAAACCGCTTCCTCGGAGAATCGGGAGAAAGGTTCCGGGAATGCCGCCGACCGGAAAAGAAATCCGGATAATTCTTGGGTCTACAGTATATAAAGCATAAGGGAACTTCATCTTACACTAACTTGTTTTCTTTTTAAATTTGTGTAAAATTGTTGACGGTTTCTTAACTGATGACAACCCCCGAAACAATCACCGGGTGTTTTGGGCCTTCAGTCCCATCAGAGATGCAGCGCCAAAATATGTGCTGTCCCTGAACAAAATCGATTTATCCCATGACGGAATTATTCGCATGAATATCGTCGATTTTTCTGCTGGAAAGAAGGAATTGATGTTAACATAGATTTAGGGCGTTCCCGCCGGCCTGCCTGTCAAAATTTGCAGTCCGGCGGTCGGGCTTTCCGGGGTTCCGCCTTTCGGCTCCATTGCTGTGCAACGGCACCTGAGGTGCCGCCCCTCCAATCCCTAACGCAAAAAGCCCCGGACAGAGACAAAAGGAGACAAAGAGAAAACAATGAAAACCGAATGGAAAAAGTGCAAACTAAGTTCTCAAATTAGTCTTATTGGTGGAGGAACTCCTAAAACCTCTGTCCCTGAATATTGGAATGGAGAAATACCATGGCTTTCCGTAAAGGATTTTAATGATGACAATCGTTATGTATATAAAACAGAAAAATATATAACACAAGCAGGATTGGAACATAGTTCAACAACATTACTGCAAAAAGATGATATTATTATTTCAGCACGGGGAACAGTTGGAGAAATGGCTATGATTCCATTTCCAATGGCATTTAACCAGTCGTGTTATGGTATTAGAGGAAAAGAAAATAACGACCAAACTTTTATTTATTATCTTATCAAAAATAGTGTAAGGAAACTCAAAACTATCACCCATGGGTCGGTTTTCGATACAATCACAAGAGAGACATTTGATAATATAGAAGTGACCATCCCCCCCTTGACCGTCCAAAAGAAAATCGCCGGCGTCTTAAAATCCCTGGACGACAAAATCGAACTGAACAGACAAATCAGCAAAAACCTGGAAGAACAAGCCCGGTGTTTGTTTGAAAAGACTTTTCCCAAAAACAAAACATTTAAAATGCTCCCTTTGTCAGAATTATGTACTGCTATAACAAAAGGAACAACGCCAACAACTTTAGGAAAGGCATTCGCAAAATCGGGGATTAATTTTATTAAAGCCGAATCAATTCTTGATAATCATTCTGTAGATTTTGATAAAATCTCATTTATAGATGACGAAACAAATAAAATGCTCGGTCGTTCAATTATACATTCAGGTGATATTGTTTTTACAATAGCCGGAACACTTGGGCGTTTTGCGCTAATCGATGAATCTGTTATTCCTGCAAACACAAATCAGGCAGTTGCAATTATTCGTTCCGACACAAAGATTATCTCACCGGAATATCTTTACAGTTTTTTTATAGGTAATTGGCACAACAATTATTATACAAAACGCATACAACAGGCAGTTCAGGCAAATCTAAGTCTGGGAACAATAAAATCTTTGCCCATTCCCATCCTTGAAAAAAAGGAAATGAAAAGTTATTTAACATCACTGACCCCAATTTTTAAAATACAATCAGAAAAAATAAAAGAAAACCGTAAACTTGCCCAAATCCGTGATACAATACTACCGAAGCTGATGAGCGGGGAAATTGAGGTGTGAAAGAATTTGAATGGTTCTTTTCGTAATTAAATATTCTCAGAAAAAATTTAAAAATTTCTTGAATGATAATTTTTTTATTATTAAATTGTATAAATTGAGAGGAGAAAAATATGAGTATACCTGTAGAGTGTCTTGAAAATTTACAATTAGATAATGGCTGGACGGTTACTTCAAAAATAACAAAAAGACCAGAAAATACAGGGGGTAATTTTTCTTCTGGGTATATTGTACAAAAAGGAGAAATAAAAGCTTTTTTAAAAGCATTTGACTTTTCTGTTGTTCTTAACTATTCCCCCGATAAACAACCCGAAATATTGAATCAACAGTTGGAAATTTTTAATTTTGAAAAAGAATTGCTGGAAAAATGTAAAAATTCTCATATGAATAAAATTGTTATACCTATTGATAGTGGTAGTGTTCAAATAAATGGATTTCCTGATTTTTTTGGAAGGGTATATTATATTATTTTTGAATTGGCTGACGGCAATATTAGAAATATTCAAGAGCAGTTTACCAATTTGGACTTGGCCTTTATTTTTAGATCACTCCATAACATAGCTGTTGGAATAAATCAATTACATCATGCTGGAATCGCACACCAAGATATCAAGCCTTCTAATGCATTAGTATTTAAAAATGAAACGAAACTTTCAGACCTTGGAAGGGCTTCTGACGCAAGTCATCCTTTTTTATATGACGATGGAATTCCTGGTGATCAAAATTATTCTGCCATCGAACAATTTTATAATTTTAGAGCACATGGAGATATTACAGATAGATTTGCGGCGGATTTATATACCTTTGGGAGTTTATTTTTTTTCTATTTTGGAAATCTTTCTTTTTCTACAATTTTGATAAAAAAATTACAAGATAAGAAAATATTATCAGTAACAAATAGTTTTGAAACAGACTTACCCGGATTAATAAGAATTTATGAGGAGATAATGATAGACTTCAATACAGTTTTGCTTAACTATGTCACTTCTGATGTAGCAGAACAAATTACAAACATAGTAAAGTCCTTGTGTCATCCAGATCCCAGGCAACGCGGTCATAGAAAAAATATTGCCCAAGGCTTTTCGCAATACAGTTTAGAACGATATATAACTGAAATTAATATCTTGGCAGAAAAAGCGGAGTTGAAATTAATAAAATGAACGACTTAGAATTCTCCAACAGACAATTATTACCTCGCTGGATTCCTTTTGATGATGTAAATATACTAACGCCTTTCACAGAGTGGCCTGTAAAAAACATGAATGAAGAAGAAAAGAAAAATTTTTTTGAACTGCAAAACTCATGGTACAAAAAAAATACCGTTCCACAAGCGGTTGAAATTATTGCGATATCACATCTTTTTGACATTGCAGATACGCCATCATATTTTGATTCTGTATCTTATCTTATGAATAAGCATTCTGATGTTATAGACAATAATATTTTCCTTCAAAATTTCTTAAAAAAACACACAAATCAGATATCTTTTCAAGATCGAATTAGAAACTTAAAACAAATATCCCGCAATTTTTATTCGGATCCTTCGATCTGGACAGATTTAGCATATTACTATTCTTGCCTTGGTCAAATTAAGCAGGCAGAAAAAGCTTCTTATTTTGCGTTACGTATGAATCCCAACGATATTTTTTCAATAAGATCATTAGTAAAATACTATCTCTTGCGAAATAATATTGATGCCGCTTTATGGCTATTGTATAAAAACGATGATTTAAAAAACAACCCTTTATGTATTTCAACAGAAATTTCTATTTGCCAAGCCTACGGCATAAATAGTAAATTACTTCGTAAAGGAAGTTCAATCACAAAAAACTTAATTATTCATAAACCGAATGAAAATGAATTATTTGCAACAATGGGTACATTGGAATTTAATTCCGGTAACTCAAAAAAAGGAATGAAATTATTATCTAATTCTTTAAAATTTCCGAATGAAAATATAATTGCACAAGTTCGGTATATTACAAACAGATATAACAAACCAATTGATCTATCAAAATTTAACACACCATGTAGATTTGAGGCTGACTCTTGGATAGCTTATAAAAACTCTGATTTTGAAAAATTATTGGAACAAACAGAAAAATGGTTTTATTTCCAGCCATTTACACCACAACCAGCAATAATGAATTCATATATTAATTCCCTTATATTTAACGATGAAGAAAAATCTATAAAAATGACCTTGGATGCACTTAAAATTTCTAAAAACAATTTTGGTTTGCAAAATAATTTAGTAGTATCTTTATACAGAGACAATCAATTAGAAGAAGCAAATAAACAAATGAACATCTTAAAAAAGATACCTTTAGAAAAAGATGAATCTTTTGTATTGCTTGCAACAGAAGGTTTATCAGACATTCATAATGGGAACATAGAAATTGGAAACAAATTTTATCAACAGGCTTTAGATGGATTTACAAAAAATAATGATTTTGAAAAAAAATCTAGATTACTTTATTATTGGGCTTGGGAATGTAGAAAACTACATGATAATAAATGGGTTGATTTAATC
>JAHLFV010000015.1 GCA_018883625.1 Candidatus Treponema excrementipullorum | reverse complement strand
ACCCAAGAAGCCGTTGTTATACTTCGTCGTAAAATGGCTCTCTATGCAGAAAATGCAGATATGATCACTGTGGGTGCCTATCAACCGGGATCGTCAGCTTTGATTGATGATGCCATTGCCAGCCATGATGCCATAGAAAATTTTCTTATGCAGGATGAAAATTCCCCTGCTCCCATAGAAGAGACTTTGCAGTTGTTGGGAAAGATTGCCGGAGTCGATATTCCTCCTGAGGAATATCAGCAACATGTTGAAGAAAAATCAGTTACGGAAGAAGCTGCAGAAAAATAGGACTGCCTGTAGATGAAGAAATTTGTTTTCTCTATGGAAAAGATTCTTGACCTTAGAGAGTACGAAGAAAAACAAGCTCAGATTGAATTGGGAAAAGCTATCGCTGATGCAGAAAAAATCCGGCAGCAGTTGAATTTTGTAGCCATAGAAAAAGCTAAAATGCTGAGTATGGATATTTCCGGTACTTCTATAAATGAGCGTCTCGTCCACGAAAATTATCTTGTTCGGTTAGATAGACAAAAAGAAGTTCTGTTGGAAGAACTGGCAGCCGCCGAACTCATAGTGGAAGAAAAACGTGCTGTTTTTGCAGAGGCTTTGAAAAAACGAAAAGTGTTGTCAAATTTAAAAGAAAAGCAATTACAACAATACAAAAAAGAAAAGCAACTGGAAGAGGATAACATTGTGGATGATATCGTTACCAGTCGCTTTAAATCTAAGTGATTTATTAAAACTTTATGCTTTCCTATGCCTAATATTTAAATTCACTTCCTCCAATAAACTCCCGGATAATAGATTTTCCCGGAACAGAACTGGCGGGAATGGGAGAGAAATTGTTCAAGAACCGCAACAATCGGGATGCTTCGGCATATTCTTTTTGCAGAGGAGAAACACAGCGAAGCAGGGGTTCTGCGTAAACTTTCAGTACCGGGAGTTCGTAGTCTAGTGCGGTGTTTAACATAGCGTCGGCTTTGTCCTGGAAAGGGAAAATGTGGAGCCGTTCTCCCCGTTGTACGCTACTCCACATGGAGATGGTATCTGCAGCGGATTTTCCCCGGAACCGAGAATCCCGGACAATACGGCGGATGAGCCTGTTATCGCTGGTTGGAATTCTATTGTGGTCATCCAAATTCAGTTGAGTTAAGGCTGAAAGATAAATTTTGAATTTGTATTCTTGCGGTACCAATGGTGTCAGTTTGTCATTTAAGCCATGAATACCTTCCAATATTAAAATATCATCGGTATCCAAAACCATGGTCTTCCCGGTGTAATACCGTTTTCCGTCAACAAAATCGTAGGAAGGAAGTTGAATTTCTTTTCCTTCAAACAAAGTTAATAGATCCTGGTTCAGTTGTTTAATATCCAAGGCTTCCAAGCACTCGTAGTCATACTTACCGAACTGATCTTTTGGGGTCATTTCCCGTCCTACATAATAAGTGTCCAATTCAATGACTTTTGGTCTATAACCAAGAGCTTTGAGTTGCAGAGAAAGCTTTTTTGAAGTAGTAGTCTTCCCTGAACTGGAAGGGCCCGCAATTAAAATTGTCTTTACATTTTTTCTTTGATAAATCTGATCTGCAATGTCTGCAATGCATTTTTGCTGAAATATTTCTGCCGTATCGATAAAATCGTCTACACTTCGCTTGTGAATCAGCTCATTGAGAGATGCTGCTGAAGTAATTCCCAATTGCTTTCCCCATTTTTTATAGCGGCTGTATACACCAAATAATTTAGGAATGTCTTCAAAAACAGGAAGCGAATCCGGTTTATCTGTGGAAGGAAACTGCAGTAAAAATCCCTCTCCGTAAGGCATTAGATCAAAAAGAGGTATCTTTCCTGTAGAATCCACCAGTGGACCGTAATACATGTCAGAATAATCTTCCATGGTATTGACCGTGATTTTAGGAGGACAGATAAAATTTAATTGTTTTCTTGTTTCTGTTTGTCCGACTTTCTCGAATAACACCAACGCATCCTGATAGGACAACACATCTGTTTTGATGGGAAGATTTTTTTCAATTAGAATACGCATTTTAGCCTTAATTTGTTGGATTGTATCGGACTTCAGTGGTTTGTCCGATTCCAAGGTATAGTAAAAACCGTATCCCAAACTATGTCCGATAAGAAGTCTCACATCAGGATAACAACTGTGAGCCGCAGCTGCCAAAATGAAACACAGCGACCTCCGATATACATCCGAGCCGGTTTTTGTACCGCGTAAAATCGGTTCAACAGTAGCATTAATATCGATGGGGGTTCCCAGTGCACATACTTCGTTGTTGATACGAATTGCTAACAGGGAAGAGCTTTCTGTGCATAGTTTATCTGCCAATTCAATTCCAGAAATGCCGGCGGGATAGGCGTTTTTTGTTCCGTCAGGAAATGTAATAATAATTTCTTTCATGGACTTAGTATAAACCTGAAATTTTGAATAAGCAAGTTTTATTTTGGGTGAGGAGAAAATTCGGTACCGATTTAGTATTTACTCGGTACTGAATTGGTATCTGACCGGTACCGATTTGGCAGCAAAAAGGGAGTGATATTTTGGATAAGAATATGTGCAAAAAAACTAACAGAACAGATATTTACTTTCTTATTTTTTCCGATATACT
>JAHLFV010000190.1 GCA_018883625.1 Candidatus Treponema excrementipullorum | reverse complement strand
TACTATAAACACATTATGCAAAATAAGAAACACCTGCAGCAAAAATATTTTGGCAAGAGCTTTCTCTTACACTTCCCTTACCGCTGTGAGCCACATTTTTAATCAAACTGCCGCAACTTCCCCAAGTATCTGTGCCCACAGTACGCTCGCTGTGTCCCATTTTTCCCAAAACTCGACCGTCAGGACTGGTTAATCCTTCTATGGCATAAGCAGAGCCGTTGGGATTATCCGGTTCACAAACAGCCACCGCACCTTCCGTATCCACATATTGAGTGAATACCTGACCTTTTTCGAAAAGTTCTTTGGCAAAGTCTCTGCTCATAATGATCCGTCCTTCTCCGTGAGAAATGGGTACAAGGTGTACCGCATCTTCCTGCAAAGAAGGATGTTGAGACCACGGTGATGTTAAAGATACAATCCTGGTTCTGGCAATTCGGGAAATATGCCGACCAATCGTATTAAAAGTCAAGGTGGGCATATCTTCGGCAGGTTCCATAATCCGCCCATAAGGTACCAGTCCCGTCTTTATCAAGGCTTGGAATCCGTTACAGATACCCAGCACAAGCCCGTCCCGCTTTTCCAACAAAGCCATAACTTCCCGGGCAACGGCAGGAGACCGCAATACGTTTGCAATAAACTTACCGGAACCGTCAGGTTCGTCACCGGCAGAAAATCCGCCGGAAAGGGCCAAAATCTGAGAGGACTTTAACTCATGTTCAAGAGCTTCCAAAGAGTCCGCCAAAGCCTGAGGAGTATTATTTCTGAATACTAAAATTTTACTATCTCCCCCAGCTAAATTAAAGGCCCGTTCCATGTCAAACTCACAGTTTGTTCCGGGGAATACCGGCAAAAGAACCTTGGGTTTTGCACCTTTCAAAATCGTAACGGAAGATTTTTTATTTTCCCGAGCTTCTTTCCAAGAGTTGTGCCGAGAAAGAGCAAAGTCCTCCAAACTACTTTTCTCTGAAGAAGAAACGGGAGGGAATACCTTTGATAATGGTTCTTCCCACGTTTTTTCCAAATCATCCAAATCCAAGGCAAAGGAAGGCATACCGGGAATAACCACCTGTATTGCTCTCTCTTCCGTGGTGGAACCAATCATGTACACGGTATTTTCGGCAAAACCGGCAGCCATAAAGTCAACAGGAGACACACCGCCTTTTGCCTCTACCAGTACACTACCGAAAGCCGGTAAGAAAAGAGAATCCAAAGAAGAAGTTTGTCCTCCCAATGCGTCCAACGTAGGCATAGGCAAAGTATCCGTTAAAATAACACCTATTTTGTTACCTAAGGACATTTTTGTTAAAGCTTCTGCAATACCGCCGGCACCTACAGGATAGGCAGCTAAGATGTTATCGGCAAACCCCTGAAGAGCTTGCATATTTTTATTGAACACCTCAAAATCCGGAGCCAAATCTCCGGTATACGGCACAGTAATCATATACACGGGATGAGAAGTTTCCGTAAAACTGCCGCCCCGAACTTGTTCTTCCCTACCGGTAGTAACGGCAAAAGATACCAAAGTAGGAGGCACCTTTAAATCTTGAAAAGAGCCAGACATGCTGTCTTTTCCGCCAATGGCTCCCGTTTTTGTGGCTTTTTGAGCTTCCAAAGCACCAAGGAGGGCGGCAGTAGGTTTACCCCAAGCCTCCGGGGAAGCTGTTCTTTCAAAGTATTCCTGGAAAGTTAAACTACAATCGGCAGGGTTTCCCCCTAAAGCCCCGATTTTTGCCAAAGAAGATAAAACGGCAATTTGAGCACCGTGCCAAGGACTCCACTGTGCCACTCGGGGGTCATAACCGTAACTCATAAAGCTGACAGTTTTTGTTTCGTAAGGCGAAGTCACCGGTATTTTAGCAACCATTCCGGCCTCCGGCGTTCCCTGATACCGGCCTCCGTACGGGAACAATACCGATGCAGCACCGATAGAACCGTCAAAGCATTCTCCCAAACCTCGCTGACTGCAACAGGCTAAGTCTGCCAGGGCTGTTTTCCAGGCAGTAGTAGCTTTTTCCGGTGTAGCCTCACCAGTCAGTACTTTTGACACAGAGTCTAGAGGTTTAATGAGAGGTGAATCAGCTTTTACCGGAGAGTACACAAAAGCTTTGGCACTTCTTTGAGCTCCTGCCGTATCCAAAAATTCTCTGTCGATGTCTACAATGACTTTTCCCCGCCAGCTCATAATCAAACGGTTTGTATCTGTAACTTCTGCAATCACCGCTGCATTAAGATTTTCTGCGGCAGCAGAAGTCATAATAAATTCTACGTTTTCAGGAGCTACGACTAATGCCATACGTTCCTGGGATTCGGAAATAGCTAACTCGGTGCCGTTAAGACCTTCATACTTTTTAGGAACAGCGTCTAAATTAATCTGTAAACCGGGAGCTAATTCTCCTACGGCTACCGCAACACCGCCGGCACCGAAGTCGTTACAGCGACGAATCTTTTTACTGACTTCAGGATTTCTGAACAACCGTTGTATTTTACGCTCTTCTACAGCGTTTCCTTTTTGGACTTCTGCTGCCGCTTGGATAACGGACTGGGTGGTGTGTACTTTAGAAGAACCGGTAGCTCCCCCGATACCGTCTCGGCCGGTACCCCCACCAACCAAGACTACAATGTCTCCCGGTCGAGGTTCCTGGCGAACCACATGGGCTGCCGGGGCTGCCGCAATAACGGCACCCAATTCCATGCGTTTAGCTTCAAAACCGGGATGATATATTTCTGCCACCTGTCCTGTTGTAAGACCGATTTGATTTCCGTAAGAACTGAATCCAGATGCAGCTTCTCGGGTAAGCTTCATCTGAGGAAGTTTCCCCTCCCGCGTTTCCGAAAGAGGCCGTCGCGGATCGGCAGCCCCGGTAACTCGCAAAGCCTGATATACCCAAGACCGACCGGAAAGAGGATCACGGATGGCACCACCGATACAAGTAGCGGCACCACCGAAAGGTTCTATCTCTGTAGGATGATTGTGGGTTTCGTTTTTGAACATCAACAGCCATTTTTCTGTAGCCGGTTGCGGATGAGTATATTCCACATCGATATATACCGAACACGCATTGATTTCTTCAGAAACTTCCACATGGTCCATTAAGCCTTGCTTTTTAAGATACTTTGCTCCAATAACAGCCATATCCATCAAAGTAACAGGCTTGTCTTTATTCTGATATAAAGCAGTTCGCAATTCTTTGTATATATCCAAAGACTTTTTGAACCGTTGGGAAAAATCACCTTCTTCTATGGCTATATCATCTAAAATCGTATTAAATGTTGTGTGACGGCAATGATCTGACCAATAAGTATCCAAAACCTTAATTTCTGTTTCTGTCGGGTTCCGTCCTTCTTTTTTGAAATACTGTTGCAAAAAGGACAGGTCTGCCATATCCATGGCCAAGCCCATTTTGTCATAAAAAACTTTTAGTTCACTTTCATTAAAATCTATAAAACCCTGAAATACCGGTATATCTTCTGGAGTTGAAAGAGCCATTTCAAGGGTTGCCGGTTTTTCTGTAGATGCTAACCGGGAATCTACGGGATTTATCAAATATTTTTGTATTTTTTCTATGTCCTGAAGACTCAAATCTCCTCGAAGAATAACCATTTTTGCACAACGGACTTTCGGAGCAAGAGCAGAATTCCCTCTTTCCTCTTGAGAAAGATTTTCTTCCAAACCTGCCAAAAGCAAAGAAAGACATTGTTGAGCCGAATCGGAACGTTGATCATATTGTCCCGGCAAGTACTCCCACACAATAACCTTGTCTTCCGGCTGTAAAGACAAAGTGTCAAAAACAAAGCTGTCGCTTTGGGGTTCCGAAAAAATCCTTACCCCAGCAAGTTTTACATTTTGCTCACTGACATTCTCCACGTCATATCTGTTAAGATACCGCAATGAACGCAAACCGGTAATTCCCAAAAAATCAACAATCTCTTTACTTATTCTGGCTGCCTCGTTTTGGAAACCAGCTTTCCGTTCTACATAAATACGAAACATTTTTTTATTCTATAAATTATAATCAAAAAATTCAATGTAGTTATCCTCATAAGACTTAATTACTTTTAGTCTCTTTATCCTTTTTATCTTCCGTCTTTTTCTTTGTGCCACTTTTTTTAAGAAGTTTTGTAAAGAAATTAGTCTTTTTATCTGATTCTACATGTCCCGATAAGGCAGAATATCGGGTAATATCTTCGTTTTTGCCGGCAACCAACAACTTATAGTTTTGTTCCAATTTAAAATTGGGAGAGGAAACAAACTGAAAGTCATCGTTATCGTCTTCCCGATAGGCCACCACGTTTAGGTTCCAATCTTGACGAATATGGGTTTGACCTAAAGTTTGCCCCACAAGAGCATCGCTTATAGTTATCTCCGCCAGAGCAAAATCCGGAGAAAGCTGAATCACTTCCATGTGATTGGAGAACAACATAGGCGTGATACGTTTTGCTGCTTCCAGTTCAGGATACACAATCTTGGTAGCCCCTACGGTTTCCAAAACTTCTCCCTGTCGATTATTTCGTGCTTCCACAATAATTTTTTTTATACCCAACTTATGAAGGTAATTTGTAGTCATGATGGTAGCTTCCAAATTATTGCTCATATCGATAATGGCAACATCCAAATCTTTGGAAATAACTTCCTGAAGAGCATTTTCGTTGGTGGCATCCAAAATATAAGGAGCAGTGGCAAATTTTTTATATTGCTCCACAATTTCTTCATCTTTATCGATGATGATCAATTCTGCGTCAGATTCTGCCAATTCTTCCAACATACGAATTCCTAAGGTTCCCAACCCTATGATGGCTATCTGTAACATATAATCCTCCGTATTGTGGGCACTCCCCACTGAAGTGTATATTTTATCCCAAAAGTACAGACTCTTTCGGATATCCAACTTGATTATCTTCTGTACTGTAACGGGAAATATGCAGCGACATGGCAAAAATTCCCGTTCTTCCGATAAACATAGTTAAAATCAAAATAATTTTTCCTGTAGTACTTAACGAACCGGTGATTCCGTGAGACAAACCGACAGTGGCAAAGGCCGATGTAGCCTCAAAAACCAGTTCAGAAATTCTCATAGTTCCGGCATCCAAGGAAGCACTTTCAGAAAAAGATAATAAAATCGTTACCACAAAAAGCAATAAAATACTGCGAGAAACAATGGTAATCGCTTTATTGACCAATTCCGGCGGTAACTGATAATTGCCGATTTTGACAGTATTTCGCTGCTGATTACCGTCAATAGCGTAGAGAACGGCAACAAACACAGTAGTCGTCTTTACACCACCGGCAATGGAACCGGGAGCTCCACCGATGAACATCAGCAAGGTGTCAAAAATAGTAACAGAGGCGTCAAAACTGCCTTGAGGTGTTACTTCAAATCCTGCCGTTCGGGTAGTTACAGACTGAAACAGGGAAAGGAAAATTTTTTTAATAAAAGAATAGTCTGCAAAACACTTTTTCTCTTCCACCGCAAAAATAAACAGAGCTCCCCCTACTATAAGAGTGACAGCCATAACCAATACGATTTTTGAGTGAAGAGCAAGTTTTCTAGCCTTGCCTTGTAGAATTTGAGAACAGTTTTTTATTACGATAAAGCCGATTCCCCCCAAGACAATAAGTCCCATAATAACAGTAAGCACATAAAAGTTATTTTCAAAGGGTTGCAAAGATGTGTTATAAGGAGAAAAACCTGCATTACAAAAAGCGGAAATAGATAAAAATAAAGAATCAAAAACCCAATCCTTTGAACCGGACAGATAGAGAGCCGGAAGCAAAAGCACAAACCCCATAAATTGAATTATAATAGTATATTCAAATATGCTTTTTAAGATTTTGCGGGGATTGTAATCCACATCTGCAATAAAATACTCTTTGACAAATTTGCCGTTCAGTAAGGAAATTTTCTTTTTAGGCAAAGAAAAAATCAAAGAGACAAAGGTCAAAATTCCCAAACCGCCAAATTCGATTAAAAGCAAAATGACAAAAAAACCTTGGTTGGTATATATATCCATGGGAACTGTAGACAGACCTGTTACGCACACAGCAGAAACAGAAGTAAATAAAGCATCCACATAGGCAACAGGCTCACCTTCCACATAACACCAAGGCAACTGCAACAATAAAGACCCGGTTAAAATCAATAAAATGAAATAAGAAAAAAACTTAATATTGCCGGAGACAACTTTCATAACAGGTACTATATCACTAATAAGAAGTTCACGGAATAAGATTTTTATTAATTTTGTGTTATAAAACTTCCAATAAATTCTCAAGTCACCGGTTATGTAAAAGTACCATTACGATAAAAGACATTTTAGTACCCCCCCCCCCCTGCAAGGTGTGATTTCTGTTTTTATTGCAAAAAAAACTGTTTTCAAGTATTTTAACAGCGGAGAAAAATCACTATGAAGTTTTTTGTTCTTTCAGACATACACGGTTCTTACGAAGACTTAAAAAGATGTAAGGAAATCATAGATTCAGAGGATGGGGATGGAGTTATCATCTGCGGAGACTATCTCAATCACGGTCCCAGAAACGCCATTCCTGCCGGATACAATCCGGGAGACTGTGCCGGTTTGCTTAACAGCTTTAAAGACAAAATTATTTCTGTTCGGGGCAACTGTGACAGCGAAGTTGATCAAATGTTGTTGGAGTTCCCCGTTTTGGAGTCCCACACCAGATTATATGTTTTCGGAAACGGAACAGGAGCGCAGTCACCAAACAAACGTACCTGCATGGTTTTTATTCATCACGGACATCTGTTTGACCGAGAAAGTCTTCTAAAAAATAACCCGGCAGGAACTGTTTTTATACAGGGACATACCCATGTTCCTCTCTTGGAAGTACAGGAAGGCTCTCTGTTTTTTAATCCCGGTTCCATATCAATTCCCAAAACGGAAACCGGAAAAACCTTTGGTGTAATAGAAACAGTACAGTCCGGAGTGCGCATGCAACTGAGAAATCTTGAAAACAAAATCTTAAAAGAACTTGTTTTCCATCCGGCAAACCGGTAATGTGCTCCACATCGCCCCTACCCTGTCTTAGTTGAAAAAACTATCGGTTACTTTTATAGTATCATCATGGCAATTCAGATTTTCGGTACAGGCAAATGTTTTGAAACAAAAAAAGCCCAACGGTTTTTCAAAGAAAGGCGGGTAAATTTTCAGTTTATAGACTTAAAGGAAAAGGGTTTCAGTAAAGGGGAACTGGAAGCTGTTGTAAACAGTCTTGCAAAGGACTTTTCCGGCAAAGAAGAGGTGCTGGATTTTATAGCAGATCCTAAAAACAAAGATTTTGCCTCCTTCAAATACCTTGACGATGAAGACAAATTCCATAAGATTTTGGACAATCCTCTGTTGGTAAAAACTCCCGTTGTAAGAAATACTACTGAGAAAAAAGCCTCTGTAGGATTTTGTCCCGAAAAATGGGAAAACTGGAGTTAGAACGGGGAGCAATACGCTCCACCGCCTTTTACTTTTAGCGTTTACAATGCTTCGGCACGCACTACGGAAGCTTTTTTCTTGCCCAAACAAAACAGGATACGTGAGCCAAAAAGGTCAACACCCAGGAAGCAGGATAAGAAATATACAGCACTATAATCGTGTGTAAACTGGGAATTTGAAACACGGTTGCTATCCACAAAAGACGCAATCCGCAAGCCCCTACCAAAGAAACGACCATAGGCAATAAAGAGTACCCTATTCCCCGCAGAACACCTACCATTACATCCATCATCCCGCACAAAGCATAAGTTGGCCCTATAATGCTGATACGGTTAAGACCGGCGTCAATAACCTCAGGACTGGAAGAATAAATCTGTAAAAGCCATGGTCCCAAAAACAACATAGACCATCCCAACAATAATCCTACACAAAGGACACATACTTGGCTGATGATTACTACAGAGTTAAGTCGTTCTTTTTTACCGGCACCCATGGTTTGAGAGGTGGCAGTTATTGCCGCTTGATGAAAGGCATTCATAGAAACGTAGACAAAACCTTCCAAGTTTGAAGCGGCGGAATTTCCTGCAATCACTATAGAACCAAAGGAATTGACTGAAGATTGAATGACAACATTGGAAAGGGAAAAAACTATTCCCTGAAAGCCTGCCGGTAAACCCACTTTGAGAATTTTAAAAAATATTTCTCTGTTGATTTTTAACCGTCCGATATACAGTTTAAAACCTTTTTCTTCCAGAAAAAGACACCGTAAAACCAACCCGGCAGATATTATCTGAGAAATAACCGTAGCCAAAGCAACTCCTGCTACGTCCATTTTAAACACAATGACAAAAATCAGATTGAGGATAACATTTACCACACCGGCAAAAAGCAAAAAATACAAAGGACGCTTTGTATCACCTTTGGCTCGCAACAAGGCACTACCAAAATTGTACACCATGGTAGCCGTCATACCTAAAAAATAAATTTTTAAGTATACCGTTGCCAAGGAAAGTACTTCCGGGGGAGACTGCATCAGTTCCAATAATGTTCTGCTCAAGAAAAAGCCGGCAACGGAAAGTACTACACCGCTGATAAGACTCAATAGGATGGAAGTGTGTACCGTTTGATTAAGATGACGTTGTTTATGTGCTCCGTAATAGTGGGCGGCAATAACATTGGAACCGATAGAAAGACCTATAAACAAGTTTGTCAGCAAATTGATCAACGATGTGGTAGAACCCACCGCAGCCAAGGAATTATCCCCGACAAAACGCCCTACCACCACTATGTCGGCGGCATTAAAAAGCAACTGCAAAACACTGGAGAAAATCAACGGAACGGCAAATTTCAGCAGCTTACCTAAAATCGGTCCTGAGGACATGTCAATTTCATAACTCTTGTTCTTATTCATACTTTTTTTCTTCTTATACTTTTATTACTTACTAGTGCTTGTATCAGTCTAAAACTCGAAAGAAAAAAAAATCAATCGGGTATAATAACGGCTTAGCACAACTCCTCATCTTTATACACATCAGCTAAACTATAGCTATGGTTATAATGTTCCAAAAACCGTACCAAGTCGTCAAAAGCAATACATACAGAGGCAGTATTCCGCAAAGGATGAATTATGACATGGTTCCCGGCAAAATTTTTATCAAAAAGTACCTGCACCCTGCAATTTTTATCAAACATAAGAGCCAAGGGTGTTACAGAACCGGGGGTTATATGCAAATAGGTCATTAATTCTTCAGGAGTACAAAAACTTAATCTTCCAAAACCCAAAGCATCTGCAATCTTTTTTAAATCTGCCCGTTTATGCAAGTCCATACTTACAAGACCGTAATGTCCCTTTTTGTCTTTTACGAAAAGATTTTTTACATCGATTCCTTGCAAAGTTATTTCCACATTTTGGGCATCTTTCTCGGAAAAGAGCGGTATGTGTTCCTGTATTTCATAGGAAATATGTAAATCTTTTAGAACTTTCAATATATTTTCTTCTGCCATGACGTAACCTGTGTTATCAGAAATAATGCTTCTTCTTAGGTAATCAAAGTATGCCAATTATCCCCCGACTGTTCAATCTGTTGACTGTGCAATCTGAAAGAAAGAAGTATATATACCATTGCTCCATAGTAAAAAAATCAAATTTTTTCAGGAAAAAGTGAAAATCGCCACAAAATGTGTCATAATATTAGTATGGAACAAATCATCAGAGAACACTTTGGCACCCATGTTTCCGTTATTGAAGTTACCCCCCTTTCCGGTGGAGACATAAACAGAGCCTATACATTAACGCTCTCTTCCGGAAAAACAGTTTTTATCAAGGCAAACTCCCTCCGTAATGTGGATTTTTTTCGAGCAGAAACGGAAGCTTTATCTGCCATTGCCGCTACGGGGACAATACAAACTCCTGCCATCATAGGATACGGTACAGATACAACGGAAAATAATCCTCTCAAAACTCCTTGTTCCTTTTTATTGTTGGAATATCTTCCTCCCACAGAAAAAAATCCCAAGTACTGGGAACATTTTGGCAGAGCTTTGGCAGAACTGCATCGCTCCTTTACCCAAATCTATACTCCCCAAGGGCTGTACGGCTTTGCCCATGATAACTATATCGGGGCTACACCTCAAAAAAATACACCGTCCCACAAGTGGGTAGATTTTTTCCGAGACCACAGGCTGAAACCTCAGTTACACCGAGCAAAAAATTATCTGTCTCCCCAAGATATGGACAAGGCGGAGATACTTTTAAATAAACTTGATACCTTATTGCCGGAACCGGATTTTCCCTCTTTACTTCACGGTGATTTGTGGAGAGGTAATGTGCATACCGGCTACGACGGAGAAGCATGGCTTATTGATCCCGCTTCTTATGTAGGTCACAACGAAACAGATATAGCCATGACTATGCTTTTTGGCAGCTTTCCCACTTCCTTTTACGAAGCCTACAGGGAAATTTGCCCTTTACCGTTGGATTTTAAAGACCGAGTGCCTTTGTACAATTTGTATCATCTTCTCAACCACTTGAATCTTTTTGGAATAGCTTATTTGGAAGAAGTGACAGACATTATTGCTCGGTACACAGGATACTAACGGACTTACAAGATATATTATTCCGGCATACACTGGTGTTTTCTCTGTTGTTTTTTCAGAGAAACTAACTTTTTTGCTTTTAAGCGTTTTTCTATGGCAGACTGGGGCACTTGAGTCTTTTTTCTTAGTTTGGGGATAAAAGCTGCTTTCACTATCAAAGATTCCAATCGGTTTATGGCAATAGCTCTGTTTCTTTCCTGAGAACGCTCATCTTGTACATCCACCGTCAATAAGCCGGCTCCGTTTATTCGGGAGGCAAGGCGCACCTTTACCAGTTGTAACTCTTTAGAAGAAAGTCCCTCTACAACATCTAAGGAAAGAGTACAGTGAACCTTTGTATTTACCTTGTTTACGTTTTGCCCTCCGTGTCCCCCGGAACGGGCAAAAGAAAATTCTGCATTTTTCTCTATAGATTCTCTCAGCAGAACTCTGTCCATTTTTGATTTCTCCCCAATATCATCCCTGATAGATTTATCCGAACTGTCGTCAGGCATAAGCCGTGATGTTTCCCCAAGCAAAAACTTAGGGAAACATCCACTGCAAGGATGCTTATAGCAGAAGGTAGTCTGCTACAAAGCTCCCTGATTACGTCACAATCAGCCGTGAATGGGACGGACTTTAATAACACCTTCTATGCTCTGCAACTTATCTATGATTTCATCTGATACGTTTGTATCCAAGTCGATGATGTTGTAAGCCAAATCTCCCCGATTTTGGTTTACCATGCCGGCAATGTTAAGGCAGGCACCGGCCAAAACCGTGGTAATTTGTCCAACCATGTTGGGAATGTTTTTATGAGAAATGCACAATCGGGTACCGTTAACGGGAATGGGATCTTCGATTTTGCACTTGGGAAAGTTTACAGAATTGACGATGGCACCTGTTTCCAAAAAGTTTTTCAGTTGACGTACAGCCATTAAAGCACAATTTTCCTCAGCTTCTGGAGTTGAGGCTCCCAAATGGGGCAGACATACGATTTTATCGTTGTTAAGCAAATCTTCATCGGTAAAGTCTGTTACAAAGCAGGCAATTTTACCGGAATTGATACCGGCAATAATATCAGCGTTAACTACCAATCCGCCTCGAGCCAAGTTGATAATGCGTACACCGTTTTTCATAGCCTTAATGCGCTCGGCGTTGATTAATCCCTTTGTTTCCGGAGTCTGGGGAACGTGAATGGTTATGTAATCTGACTGGGTCAAAATAGTATCTAAAGTTTCAGCTTTTCGCACAGAACGGCTCAAAGACCAGGCAGCTTCTATAGAAATAAAAGGATCATATCCGATAACTTTCATCCCTAAGTCGGAAGCACTGTTGGCAACCATGGCACCGATGGCACCTAGACCGATAACCCCCAAGGTTTTCCCTCGAATTTCCGGTCCTACAAACTGAGATTTTCCTTTTTCCGCCAAATCCGCAATTTCACTGCCCTTGCCGGCTAAGGTTTTTACCCAAGCATTAGCTTGTACTACAGGACGGCTAGCCATTAACAAGCTTAAAATTGCCAATTCACGGACGGCGTTGGCGTTAGCTCCCGGTGTGTTAAATACAACAATTCCTTTTTCTGTCATGGCAGGGATAGGAATATTGTTTGTTCCGGCGCCGGCTCGGGCAACAGCTTTTACAGAACCGGGAATTTCCATACTGTGCATATCAGCAGAACGAAGCAAAATAGCATCGGGATTCAGTATTTCGGATGCCACTTCATAATCGTCTCGGGGAAACTCTGCCAAACCCTGAGTTGAAATTTTATTTAATGTTTGAATTTTAAACATAGATGTTCTCCTTTTACTATGTGTGGAATATGCCGGATTTAGGCATTTTCCTTAGCAAATTTGTCCATAAAAGCAATCAAAGCTTTTACCCCATCCAATGACATAGCATTGTACAAAGAGGCTCGCATACCTCCTACCAATCGGTGACCGGCCAAATTGACCAATCCGGCAGCGGCAGCTTCTGCAACAAATTTTTTGTTTAACTCTTTTTCTTTTTCCTCGTCAGTTTCGTAGATAACAAAAGGAATATTCATTAAAGAGCGACTGTCTTTTTCTACGGGGCTCTTGTAGAATGTACTTTTTTCAAGATAGTCGTAGAGCATGTGAGCTTTTTCTTCGTTGCGCTTTTTCATACCTTCGGCACCGCCGTTGGCTTCAATCCAAGCCAGCACTTTACCCATAATATAAATTGTATAACACGGCGGTGTATTGTACATGGAACCGCTGTCGGCGTGAGTTTTGTAATCCAACATGGTGGGAGTCAGAGGATCGGGAAATTCGGTAATCAAATCACGACGGATAATCACCACCGTTACACCGGCAGGAGCCAAGTTTTTTTGAGCACCAGCAAAGAGGATACCGAATTTGGTAACATCTAAAGGCTCGCTTAAAATACAACTGGAAACATCGGCAACCAAGGGAATTGCTGTACCGTCGGCCCGGGTACCCATTTCCGGCAGATATGACCACTTTGTTCCTACAATGGTGTTATTCAAAGTGATATATGCGTAGTCATATTCTCCTTCTATTTTGTCTACCTTGGGAATAAAGGTGTATCCTTCCTGACGGGAAGAGGCGACAACATCTACAGACAAGTATTTTTTTGCCTCTTTGATTGCTTTATTTGACCATACTCCTGTATCGATGTAGGCAGCCTTCCCCAGCTTTTTCAAATTCATGGGTATCATAGCAAACTGAGTGCTGGCTCCACCCTGCAAAAACAGAACGGCATAGCTGTCGGGAATATTCATCAGACGGCGGATTCGTGCCTCTGCATCTTGGATAATGGGTTCGTAAGCCTTTGAACGATGGCTCATTTCCATAACAGACTGACCGGTTCCCTTGTAATCCAACATTTCCTGTGCAGCTTCCTGCAATACAGATTCCGGCAAACATGAAGGTCCGGCAGAAAAATTATACACACGACTCATACATCACACTCCTTATGGGGCTTTAACCCGTATATTCTTTGAAGGCTCTCCCTTCTTAATACCTTGTTTCAAATAGCTAAACCAAATTCAGGAAACGTTAGCCTTAAACAGACAATTTTTCAAAGCTTCTGCCAGAGAAATATTCTCTACTGCCACATTGTCCCCTAAGTTCAGCACTGCACTGGTATAGTTGACGATTCCTTTAATTCCCGCTTCTGCAAGACGCTTACCGTAAACAGGAGCATCTTGTTCGGGGACGGTCAACACAGCATACTCTATGCGCTGCTGAGCAATAACTTGTTCCAGACGGGAAGCCGGATACAACGGAAAAGAAGCGTTCAATATTTCCACCCGATTGACGCTTTCATCAAATCCCGCTACCAACTTCATGCCGCCTTGAGCAAAGCCCCCGTAGTCCAACAATGCCGCCCCTATTCTTCCCAATCCTACAATACAGCAGGGATGTAAGCTCTCCGCTGTCATCCCTTCTTGGGGCTTTCCTACAGCCTGATGAATAGCTTTATACAACTCATCCAGCTTGTACCCTTTTGAAGCACCTCCCTTAATCCCCAAATGAGATATGTCCTTGCGAATAGTGGCATCGGTCCAGCCGGTAAGTTCAGCCAGCTCTTTTGACGTAATATACAACGTTGCCGGAGTTCCACCCGATGTTTCCTTTCCGTCACCCTTGTTCCGGGTATGCTCAGTATTTTTGTCCAGTTTTTGTCCCAACAAGAATTCAAGTTGCACCAATCGTTTTACCGTTGGTTTAGAAAAAACAATCATCCGGAGTCCTGCCCTGTATATATGTTTACGTTAACACATCTTATTGTGAAAATATTCACAATAAGATAGTAAAATTATAGTTGTATTTGTCAAAACAGGTCAAGTCTCCCAAGGCAATTCTGAAGTAATATTTCAAAATATTTAGTATAAAATAATTTTCATCACCGTGTATTGTGAAGTTTTTCACAAATAAAGAGGGTAAGTACCTTATATAAAGCATTTCACAGTAGTACTGCCAGTGCGACTTTTTGATTTTGTTCACAATAAGTTTCAGTTTAACCGAATACAAAAATCCCCTGCACTCCTTCACGTTGATTGAAACAAGAGACTGTGATACAGTAAGCCACATGGACGAAAATCTGCAACTCACATTCAGAATAGTGGCATATAGTATCTATTGTATCGTTATTATCAGTTGGCTCCCCAGAAAGAGAAAAAAAGCGGCAGAGTTGGGAGACTGTATCCTGCCCTTAAAAAAACGGGGTAAAAACTATTTTTGGATTGCCCTGGCAGTGGCACCGACTTTAATATTCCTGCAACGGTTCCGAGATTTTGGTCCTTTTATTAATACGATTTTATCTCTGTGTGCTATTTTATCTGCTGAACTGGTTATGAAGGAACGGATTTCTTCCCTGCTGTCGGGGGTATATAAAAACGGCATTGTTGTTGACGGACGTTTTATTTTGTTTTCGGACATACTGGCTTTGCCAACCATTGCTTATGAACATGAAGAAGAAACACAGGACGATTTTTATCGGCAGTCTTTGAAAATCGTTACGGAACAGTCTGGAGAAATCTATGTGGGCTTTTCTTCCGTACAGGAAAGAGAGAACGCTGTTGCCACGATTCTTGCCCAAGAGCCACGGTTGAAACCCTAAGGATGCAGGGGTGTACAGGGAAGTAGCCGGCTACCGTGCTAACTGCCCCTGTAAAAAATTCTGTGTAAATGGCTGACAAATGTGATACTCTATAAGGAGGAGTACAATGTTGGCCAAGAAAAAAGAAAAAGATGTCATTGACCGAATGCTGAATCAGTCGGGTAACAGCTGGAACGGTTACACAACAAAAACTGTTATAACCGATGACAATGACACCATAGAGATTCATGTGCCGCGGGACAGAAACAACACCTTTGAGCCGGTTATTGTTTCTTATGTATTTGATTGTAAAGTCGGTTCTATAGCAAGACAAAGCCTGTGGTAATGAGTAATGGTAAGCTTACGATGAATTGGAGGTGTGATTTAATTTTTGAGAGTGTGGAAAATCAGAATAAAATATTCGCTGTTATGTCTAAAATTTAACAAGATAACCGCGCATAATAATTGATTTTCCCGGTATTTAGTATTATAAATAGATTATGAGTGAAAATTTGATTATTGGAAGACAAAAAGAAATTCAGCAGTTAAAGGAATGCTACGCATCCCCTGTATCTCAGCTCATTATCTTATATGGTCGGAGGCGTGTTGGCAAAACATTTCTTGTAAATCAAACTTTCGATAATAAGTTTTCTTTTAAATTGGTTGGTGATTTCAATCAAAACAGAGAAGAACAGCTTAATAACTTTTATGAAGAACTGAAAAGAAAATCAAAAGCAGATATTTCGGCTCCCAAAAACTGGAGAGAAGCTTTTTTTCAGTTAAGGGATTATATTGACTCTTTACCAAATGATGAAAAACAGGTTGTCTTCTTTGACGAAATGCCGTGGTTAGATAATCATAAATCAGGATTCTTACCGGCATTTGAGTATTTTTGGAATAGCTATGGTTCTGCAAAAAATAACCTGATGTTGATTGTCTGCGGTTCTGCAACATCGTGGCTTATCGAAAATATTGACCATAACAAAGGCGGCCTCTTTAACCGACAGAACTGCAGAATCTACCTTGAACCATTTACATTACATGAGACTGAACAATTCTTGTTATCCCGGAATATTATCTGGAACAGATACGATATCTGTGAATGTTATATGATTGTTGGTGGTATTCCGTATTACCTTAATTTATTAAAAGGATCAATTCCCTATAGTGCTAATATAGACAATCTGTTTTTTAAAAAGAAAGCTGTGTTATGGGATGAATTTGACCGCCTATACAATACGCTGTTTTCGAATAGTGAAGCATATATCAAAATTGTAGAAACACTTTTTACTAAAAAAATAGGGCTGACCAGAAAAGAGCTCGTAGAAGAATCAAAATTGAGTGATAATACAATTCTTACAAAGATACTGAGAAATCTTGTTGCTTCAGGTTTTGTCAGAGAATATCCCTTTTATGGAAATAAAAAGCGGCAGACCAAATATCAACTGGCAGATTTTTACACAATGTTTTACCTAAAATTCGTAAAAGATAATGCAGGAAAAGATGAAAATTTCTGGTCAAATGCTTTGGATAATCCAATGAGAAAATCATGGGCCGGTTTTACTTTTGAACAGTTGTGTAAAGACCATATAAGACAAATAAAGCATAAGATAGGAATTTCAGGTGTACTGTCTACAGAATCGACCTGGTATGCAAAGGCTGATAATGAACATGAAGGTGCCCAGATTGATATGCTGATAGACCGAAGGGATCGGGTCATTAATATTTGTGAAATGAAATTCTCTAACGATGAGTATTCCATAGATAAGGATTATGATTTAAATATTCGCAGAAAAATTCACAGATTTCAGGAAAAAACGGGAACAAAAAAAGCATTGCAGCTTACATTTGTAACGACTTATGGTGTTAAGTTAAATATGTACAGCCAGCGAATTTCCAGCCAAGTTACAATGGATGATTTATTCATAGAATTGTAAGAACTCAAACTGGGGCGTGACTAATCTCTTCGTATCCGTCAATTCTAGGTAATTGAACTAAGCAGGAGGGATAAATTTCACTATGTTATGGAAGAAAATTTTTCCTGTCTGTACTTGTTTCTGCGTAGTATGCCCGCTGGACTATGCCCATTAAAGATTGGGGACTGGCTGTTAATCAGTTTGCAATTTTATTTGACGGGCGTGTTCCCGGCTTTAATTAATCCCTGCCATTTACACACTTTTTATGACAGGGTCTCATGATTTGACTAAATAAATAGTCGTCTGTTAATGTTAGGTCTTTCCATTCTTTCATCGTTGCACCTCCTATAGTAATTATTGCTTTAAAGAGGTGATTTTCGACGGATTCGGAGAAAAAAGGTTGGGAATTTAAATGATTTCCCCAAACTTTGTTTTACTGATACATCACAAATATTTAGTTACAAACATCTAACCGTAATAGAAGATATAGCATGAAATCCAGAAAAAAGAGTCTCCTTTTCGTAAGGATTTTCAGAAAAAGATTGTACTAACAATGCTATAATCTTATAATTCTATATAATTGTATAAAAAAAACTTCCAAATATAAAAATATATGTTATAATGTGTTATCCGTTTTATAATTATCAAGGAAGTACACATGAGCAAAAAACAAACCAAAAGAGCTTGTTATACACAGGAAGCTGAAAAGTTTAAAAACCAATTACAGGGACGTCCTTATCGTTTAGGTTTAGATTTAGGAGTTGGGTCTATTGGTTATTGTGCCGTTGTTTTAGAAGAAAAAAACGAAGAATTATATCCCGGTGAAGTTATAATACTAGGTTCACGAATATTTTCTGCATCCACGGGAGCAGCAGAAAGAAGAGAAAAAAGAGGTCAAAGAAATTCCATTCGTCATAAAAGAAACAGGCTAACATACCTATGGAAGTTACTTGCTCAGTATAATATGATGCTTCCTTTCACACAGAAATTGACACAGAATACAGCTGACACCCGGTTTTCTGCCGAAGTACAGAAACAAGATCCCTATGAATTACGATACAAAGGGTTAAAACAAGAATTATCCCTTCAAGAATTGGGATACTGTTTATATCATATCGCTAATCACCGAGGTTCTTCTTCTGTCCGAACATTCTTGGATGAAGCTCAATCCGATGAAGAAAAAAAACAGCGAGAACAAGAAAATACTACAACGCAACTTGCAAAAGAAAACAATCTAACGACCTATATAGAAATCTTGCATGAGGCAAATAAAGAAAAAACTCTTGGATTTAGAAATTTACAATCACGAAAAGATATTCCGTTGCCTACACGAGATGTTATTCTTAGTGAAGTACAACAACTACTCACCACACAGAAACAGTTTCATAGTATCCTAACAGATTCCGTAATACAAAAAATTACAGATGCAATAAATTATGAAAATGAAAAACTTGTACCGGAAGCAGGTAATTGTCCATTCTTCCCTACAGAACTCAAATTACCTAAATGTCATTTTCTGAATGAAGAACGTAGATTATATGAAGCATTAAATAATGCCAGTGTAGCAGAACCAATCAATGAGCGAGATACCGTTATATACAAAGCAAGACCCTTTTCACAAGAAGATAAACAAATTCTGTTTAAGTATTTGCGTTCCGGTAACACCATAACAGGACAAACAGTAAAAAAACTATTACCTCAGTATGAAAATTACAAAATAATACTTCAAGGAAAAACAGAAGGAACACAAAAACTTGTTGGATTCCGATTTAAAACCCTAGAAGAAAAAAAATTTTGGCAACAGTTCACAGAGGATCAAAAAGATTCTTTTCTTGCTTTATGGGTCAACTGCCCTGATGACCAAAAACTGATAAAAAAACTCGTGTCAGATTATAATCTGACACCTGAGGAAGCACAAGATGCTCTCAGAACTGTACAACTTATAGGGGATTATGCTCCTGTAGGAAAAACTGCCATGACAATTTTGCTTGACTACATTAAAAATGGAGAAAGTTGGACAGTTGCCCTTGATAAAGCTGTAGAAGATGGAAAGCTTCCTGTAGAAACAAAAAAAACTGTTTATGACAAACTACCCTATTATGGAGAAATTTTAACAGGAAAGACTCAAGCTTTAATGGGTAAAGCGTGGCATACTGCTTTTAAAGACAAAATAAATTCCCCCGGCTTCACCAAGCCCCATACATGCAGTAAAGAAGACAAGTATGGTCGTATAGCAAATCCTGTAGTACATCAAGTACTCAATGAAACCCAAAAACTTGTAAATGAACTAATCGAAGTTTTGGGGCAAAAACCCGCAGAAATCGCTATAGAAACATCTCGGGAATTAAAAATCGGAGAAGAAAAAAGAGACAAACTATCAAAAGCCCAAAATGCACGGGAAAAACAACGAGAAGAATTGTACAAACAATACTGTGTACCTCAAAATCTGCCACCCAGATATATTAAAGCCTTTGATTTATTGGAAAAACAAAATTTAACATGTCCATATTGTCTTGAGACAATCAACCCTGATGCCGTAGCACAAAACAAAGTTGATATAGACCATATTTTCCCGGAAGCCGACACAGGAGATAGTTCCGAATCCAATTTAGTATTAGCTCATCGAAGTTGCAACGCCACAAAAGGAAAAAGAATCCCCTTTGCAGCCTTTGGCGGAACAGAAAAATGGGCAAGTATCCTGCACTATTTGGAAGACAATCCCAATATGCGCAGTAAGCGTTGGCGTTTTTTGTGTACGGAAGAAGAGTATGCAAACTACTTAAAAAACAGAGGTTTTACTTCCCGCTTTAAATCCGATACGAGTTATATCACAAAAGCCGCCCAGGAATATTTGGCATGCTTATATCCTCAAAAAATAAACCATAAAGGTTTCCCGGTTACAACTTTGCAAGGTGGCATTACAGCTGTGTTACGAAATGCATGGAATTTACAAAGTATTACCCATGAATTAGGAAACTTGCATATACTCAAGGACGATACACAAGGCCTCGATACAAAGAAAAACAGAATGGACAACAGACATCACGCATTGGATGCTTTGGTTATCGCCTATTGTACCCGCTCCTATGTTCAATTGATAAATACCCTTCACGGTAAAAATATACCACTGAGTTATGCCGAAAAGAAAATACCTGTTCCGGGAAATCTTGCTGATTATGTTGATAGAATTGATGAAAATTTTAACGATTATGCCTCTGTATTCCAAGAAGAGGTAAGAGATTTACTCAAGAACAAAGCCAGAGTCAGTTTAAAATGCGATACAAACAAAAATGGACAACTACTAAAAGACACGATATACAACATTTTAATAGCTGACAAAAACGACTTGGTATTTCTTGTTAAGAAAAAGCTAACAGCTATAGATACAACAAAGATTACAGGGGAACTACCCACTGCAATTTCAGAAATCCTTATACCAAAAATGTTCAGCGGAGATAGGTTACAAAATAGAAGACCGGAGGAAAAAGAAAAGATAGAAAAACTTATTGCACACAACCAACGGCAATGTGAAGCAGTACTTGCCAATCTAATTGGTGCAAAAGCAGCTTTGCAAGAAGAAAATGAAATTGCTAAAAAAGAAGGTAAACGGGAACGAGCCATTACTGACGCAGCAGTGGCTAAAAAAGCCTTTGAAACAACAGGAGGTTTTTACTGGTCTTTATCTAATGTAACACGACAAAAAGTTTTTGTTGCAAAAGAACCTACAGCTGAAACCAAGGGATTTGCTTACGATACAGGTGAAAATTTATGTATAGATTTTTACCATGACAACACAGGAAAACTACAAGCAGAAATCATCAGAAAAGTAGAATGGAACAAAAAAGGCTTTGAACCACGGTATAAAAAACAAGGGTATACTTTACTGGAAAGAATTTACCAAGGCGATACACTTGAAATTGAAGCTCCGGAAGTACAACCGGGAAAGAAAGAAGCAGCAATAAATAAATTATCTCGCATTCACTTGCCTAATTCTTTAGCCCATAGAGCAATTGTACGGGTGGCTACTTTTACAGAAATAGGAAATACAGTACAAATTTTCTTTAGCCACATTGCAAAATCAAAAATAGGACAAGATGCCTCTTTTACAATTTCTTCAATGCAAAAATGTAACGTCCGCAAAATAATACTTTCATCTTTAGGATTTGTGGAATATGTTTCACCCATACTAAAAGATAAGGATATGTCTCATAATCATGTGGAAAATACTTGATTTAGCCGGAGATGATTATTTTCTTCATGTAGACCACAACTGTTTAGCCGTCAAAAAAGACGGTAAAACAGTTGTGACTTCTTCTTTCACAGATATTCACAGTATTCTGTGTCATGGGGGTAGGATAACCTACTCCGATGAATTTATCAGGAAATGTATAGAGTCCAACATTCCTTTAATTTTTTGTGACGCAGTTCATGTTCCCTGTGGAATGGTTTTGCCCGTATTCCAACACGGAGATACGGCAGAACGATTTAATTTACAGATACAGGCAAGCCAAGCCCAAAAAAAACAAGCATGGAAGTGTATCATACAAGAAAAACTGTATAATCAAAGCCAACATCTGCAAGTACACGGTTTTTTAAGAGAAGCAGAAACTCTTAATGCGTTATCAAAAAAGGTACATTCCGGAGATACTTTAAACTACGAAGCCCAGGGTGCTCAAATTTATTTTTCAAAAATATATGGACCGCACTTTTCAAGAAAAGAAGAGTCATTTGTCAATGCACTTTTAAATTACGGCTACACTATTATCCGTTCCTGTGTGGCTCGGGCAGTTGTTTCCATGGGATTAGCTCCTGTATTTGGTATTTTTCATTCTAATAAACATAATCCCTATTGTCTTGTTGATGACCTGATGGAACCGCTACGTCCTTTAGCAGATATGTATGTAAGTAAAATACTGGAATTACCCCATACCCAAGATTCCATAACACCTTCTTTAAAAAAGATACTTATTGGAATAACAAAACATTCCGTAACCTTTGGAGAACAAAAACAGGAATTGACTTTTGCAATTCAAAACTATGTAAGAAGCTATATCTTGTATCTTGAACGTAAAGAAACAAGTGTAGTCTTTCCGAAATTTACGTATGATTTCAGCATATAAAACTATGTGGTTATTAGTGGGCTTTGATATATCAACCATAACTAAGGCAGACATAAGAAAAGCTAATAATTTTCGTAATGATTTACTAAAACTTGGTTTTACACGCTTACAACTGTCGTTCTATGCTTATTATTGTGATAGTAAAGAAAAAGCAGAACGCATTTCCAAGGAAGTAGGTAAACTTGTTCCCAACAACGGGCACGTTACTGTCTTTTTTCTTACAGACAGGCAATTTGGCATGACACAAAACTACTTTGGCGGGTTAAGAAAAGATTTAGACGAACCGGAACAAGGAATCCTCCTGTTCTAGATAAAAAAAAGACCCCCTAAAAGGGGGCAGTTTGCGACTAATGTCTTATTAGAGACATTCTCTCAAACAAAATATGGTATCTTTATAGTAAAGCACATATAAAAATTTGTCAAGAAAAAACGCTTTGCTTATACTTAAAAGCTACGTTTTTTTTTCATTCCTAC
>JAHLFV010000189.1 GCA_018883625.1 Candidatus Treponema excrementipullorum | reverse complement strand
CCACGCTTAAAAGATAAAATACATACAACTTTTGTTTCTGCTATTGCCCTTCAACTGAATTCGCTCAAAAGCGGTACCTTCGGACTTGCACTGGCAAGTGCGTATACAGGGGAACAACTTTTTGTAGCTCCCCAAGTAAAGAAAACCGGTGCTTATTTTTTTGTGTACAAAGACAGTGTCCCGGTTTATATTTCGGTTACCGTAGGCAAAGACGGTGCCGTCAAAATTCAGGGAACCTATGTTTTTGAAGATACTTCCCAACCAGTCACCCCGGAACTTTTGCTTGAAAAACTTTCCCTTTTCGGTGTTTCAGCTGTGAACGAAGTTACAATACCGTGAGGAACTTACAGCAAGAGGGTATGGGGGTCGAGTGTAGGTCATAACAAACGAACGTAGTGAACAGAGACAACGTATCCTCTATTTATTTTTATATCTAAGAAAAAAGACTTTGCAAAACAGTAAAAGAGTGTATAATAAAACACTGAAAGGAGATGCATCCGATGAAAAAAACAATAGTAATGGCAGCATTGCTGGTTAACATGGTGGTGGCTGTTTCCGGAACAGATTTTGAGGAAAGAATTTCGAGAAGGGTTTGGCTTCGTGATTATTTTAATGAGGTTATTTATGGTCAAGACAGGAACATCTTACTAAAATATCAACCTAAGCTTACAAAAGAAGAAAACATATTCCTTTATTATGGTTATTATGATGCTGATACGAGACTTTGGTTTGATGAGTCTGCCTTCTATCGGGATCGTATTAAATGTTCTAAGGAAGATGATAGCGAATATGGTTCTTATATTAGCATGAGTGGGTGGGGATTCAGATGTAAAGCCAAGGAACTTACTCCCGATTTGTATGAGGTACAGATTGAAGATGTGCGTATTTCTCAGGAGCTATATGAATTACTTCTAGAAGACGGACATAACATGAAGTTTGCATTGGATGCAACGGAGCCGGAGTACAGTCTGTATTGCCGGTTTGACGGTGAGTATTTGTATATCTATCTGGAAGACGGAAAAACATTGTATGCAACATACTGTGCTTATGATGAATCAGAGGAAGAGGCTTTGTATGAGGCAATAAAAACCAATGAATTTGATATGACAAAGTTTACCTTTCCCCGGTATGCAGACGGTACCTGTGATTATGAAAGCGGCGGAGGTGTACCGGGAAAAAAGATTGTAGACGGGTTGTATCGGGCACAGGACAATCTGCGGCTTCGGGTAAATGAAAATACATCCAGTGAGATTATAACCACAATGAAGGCAGGTACTTATATGATAATACTTTCATTGGGTAAGGAAGAGACAATAGACGGTATTACAGACAACTGGGTAGAAGTGGAACTCCAGACTGGTGCAAGAAATCTGGAGGGAGATGTTATAACAGGAACAGTTGGCTGGTGCTTTGGCGGCTATTTAAAGTAAATACTGGGGTGTAAAGCCGCCGCGGCTATTTAAGATAAATACTGGGCATACAGCCGTAGCGGTTACTTAAAGTAAAAACTGGGGTGTAACACCACCGCGGCTACTTAAAGTAGAGGTTTGGGTATAAAGCCGCCGTGGCTATTTAAGGTAGCTATTGGGGCATACCGCCGGTATGCAATCATTAAAAGGTGAAAAGATGTTTGAAGATGAATTCTCAGCATTACAGGCAGATATGGTCGATATCTGCAACGAGTATTCTAAAGGGATGGCAGATAAAATTTTTATTTATGCTGCAAATGAAGGCATGATTTTAACCCATCATTTTTATTGTATAAATAATAAAATTTATGATTGTCATAAATTAAACGATTCCGGTTTACAGATTAAATTTGATGTTTCTAAGGATTGTCAAGGCAAAGTATTAGACATACTAAACGAAGATACACAAAAAATTGAATCTGTTTGCAGGAAATATAAGCAGCCTGTTCCTAAATTGATGAAGTTTACATATGAACCAAAGACAAAAAAATTCAATGCCGAATATACATATGAAAACCAAACTTCTGATAATGTTTCGGTATTTGATAATGACGATGCTTGGTTTGAAGAAGAGCAAAGGCGGCTTGAGAAGATGCAGAGCAGATAAACTGCTGAATTCAGCATAACACAAATGCCGGCAAATAAACCAAAAATCTATAATGTACAGTAAGGAATAACAGATGAGAGACACCGTAAAAACAGAAGAATATTTTAGGGAAAGATATAATAAAGATGCGTACTATCTTGATAAATGGATGAGTGAATATCAAGAGACAATAAGTCACCTGGAAAAGTATAATATAGGTTCATACAAGTATACGGCATTTACCTATGCTTCCAAGAAATTTTATTCGGGGTATTCCCTGGGGCTTGGTATGAATGAGCTGCTTCCCGAAGTAGACCTTATCATAAGAAATTTGATTGATGCAATGGAAGAAATGGACAGTGGTTATGATAATATGGCTCTGATCATATACTTAATCATTCTCTTTAACCGGACAGAATTTCTGGATGAATATAAGGAATTATTGATAAAAAGTGAATATTGGGATGTTTATCTGGAAAATCTGATACAGATACTGGATCCAACATGGCAGATAAGTACGGAAGAACTGTGCTGCCCCAAATACACCAATGCGGTATCGGTATACGAGGTGGTGGTGCTGTCAAAAGAAAACAAGGCGGAAGCCGTCCAGCGGTTAAAGAAGTATCTTAAAAGGCAGTGGTTTATGTCATTAACCGAAGGTGTTATAACTAACCGTAATCTGAAAACAGGGTGGTACCGGGGGTATTGGTGCGTCGCCGCCGCCGCTTTGGTAAAAGCCCTCAAACTTGACGATACGGAATTGAAAGACTGTAAATACTATCCCTACGATATGGCTCATTTCTGTTAGGGATTGATTCGGAAAATCGGAAAACTTCATTCGGTT
>JAHLFV010000188.1 GCA_018883625.1 Candidatus Treponema excrementipullorum | reverse complement strand
GGGGATGACGACGAACCAATTTGTCACTTACATCTTGAAACATATCTGTCACGGAAAAATCCCCTGTTTCTTCATATATCTGAGCAATCATCAGAGCATTAAGGAATACATCTCCCAACTCTTCTTTTACATGGGAGCTGTTTTCCTCGTTGATGGCGTCTACGGCTTCAAAGGCTTCTTCCACAAGAGGTGTACGCAAAGATTCGGGAGTTTGCTTTTTGTCCCATGGGCAACCTTCCGGGGAACGAAGTTTTTTTACAATGGAATAAAATTTGTCAAAAGATTGTAAGGTTTGATCCATAAAATCAGTATATCACAATAAAATGCTGTATGACTACGGCTTATCTTGATATGGTTAATCATCGAGGGGGTATCTTGGGGTAGAACGATGATTGCAAATATTGCGGAGCACGAAAAGGGGCACTGCAATATTTGGACTTAGTTGTCGTATTGTTAATCATCGAGGGGGGTATCTTGGGGCAGAACGATGCTTTACGTACTGATAAGCAAAATTTTTCGGGTTCAACAGTACGTTCAAATATTGCGGGGAACAATAAGTAAGTAGAGCAATATTTGTACTTGTTCTTAAGTTTTCTCAGCTTTGCTTCGGAATGAGATGGCTGGGGAGGTGTTTTTTTAAGGCAAGGTTTTGTATCCAAAATATGTAAGTCCACAGTTCCAAAAATACCAGTGATTTGTAAGGTAGCCCTGCAAAAGTTGTTATCATTTTCCCATGCACAGAAACTTTTTAAAGAGTTTAATCTTGCAAAAAGTAAAACTGATACCAGATTAAATTGGGCTAAAACTTAATAAATTCCCAAGCCGTCTTTATTGTTCCGTCCGGTCGATAAGAATATTCGTACCATGATTCGCCTCCGTTAGAGGTCTTACTGTGGATTAAATTTCCGTTTTTATCATACTCATACCATGCTTCGTCTCCGTCAGAGTTCTTCCAGTAAATTTTATTTCCGTTTTTATCATACTCATACCAGTCTTCGTATCCGTCAGAGTTCTTCATGTGGATTTCATTTCCGTTTTTATCATACTCATACCATGCTTCGTTTCCGTAAGAGTCTTTCCTGTGAGTTAGATTTCCGTTTGCATCGTACTCATACCATTGTTCATATCCAGAGAAACTCTTGTAGTGGATTTCATTTCCGTTTTTATCATACTCATACCAGTCTTCGTATCCGTCAGCGTCCTGCCAGTAAATTTCATTTCCCTTTTCGTCGTATTCTGTTACCGAATATAATTCAACCCATTTATTTCCTGTACCGGGAAAGTTTTTATAGTATTTTTCTCCAAGAACATATTCTTCTGCAAACACTGTTACAGGTACAAGACATGATAAAAAAAATACAAGAGCAAATAGCGAAAAGATTTTCTTGTTTATTTTCATTTTCTTCCTCTTTTTTTATGGATTGCAAATAAATGAAGTAAAAATAACTACACTAACCATAGTAAGGTATCTTTTTGTTAAAAGCAAGAGGGGTATGGTTTTATAAAATCAAAGATAAAGAATCAACCATACATAAAGGCACTTGTTACACTGGATTTTTTCATGTTTTATGATACAATAGATTTATATATATAATAATGCTTTACTTGCTTTTATTGAAACAAGAAATCCGTAAACAGTCTGTTTACGGATTGTAAACACACCTTTTACAAAGTGAAAATAGTCCTTATACACACCGTCCTGTAATTCACTGGGTATCAGAGCCTGAACGGAAAGTCTTGTAAGCTTTGTAAAAGACGTTGCTCTAAATATCTGTCCGGTTTCTGTGTTTTTGAAAAATAATCCCTGGGTACCACTGCAATAGTCAAATTTCAAGAATCGTCCCTTTATTAAAACAGAATCTCCCGGCTGAAAGGTATTGGTCTTTCCGATTATACCATTCTCAATGTGTGAAATGTAGGGTAAACACAATTTTTTTAAACCAAGACGATTAAATTTCATATTCCGTAATGCCTCTGAAAACTGCTGGTCTTTTTCAAAATGAAGAGAAATTCTATGATCGCGGACAGGTGTTCGGTGATCCCGTCCTTTTTGGGGTCTGAAAGTCTCATTGGCACTTTCTGCAGTTCCGCTGGCGGCGGCCCGGAATGTTCCCATAAAAAGTTTTACCGCCGCTCCGCTTTTAATATATTTAGTAAAAACTTCTTCCAGTTCCGCAAGAAGCCCCGCTGCATCTGCGGCAGTAAACGTGGTTCCACTCATACCGATTTCCTGAATAATATCTTCTTGAGTGTACGTGATTAAATTACGGCTTCTAAAAATGTAAGGCTTTTTCTTATTTGTAAATGTATTCTCCGAAATATAAACTTCCAACATGGGAATATTGTAAAAGAAAAATATAGAATTTGATAGAAGAAAGCTGTCCGACTGATAAATATTCCTTGTACAATTTTCGGAATAACGGGCTTTTACGGCATAAGTTTTTTCTTATTCCACTCCGGTAAAAAATCTTCCGGTTTGCCGGAAAGTATGTCTTCCAACAATTGAGCGGCGGCAGGAAAAATCTGAGACAAAATGATTTTTTCATCTCCGGTAAAATCGGACAACACGTACTGGGCAATGTCTTTATGATCCGGCCGACCGATACCGAAACGCAGCCGCCAAAAATCCGGAGTACCCAAAACAGCTTTGGTAGAGCGCAATCCGTTGTGACCTCCCAAGCCGCCGCCCTTTTTCAAACTGACAGTACCCATGGGTAACTCCAATTCATCGTGGACAACAAGGACTTCTTCCGGCGGGATTTTATAAAAACGGGTTAATTGACCGATGCTGTCACCGGACAGATTCATGTATGTTTCCGGCTTTAAAAAGTATACCCTTCGCTGTGCCAGAGTATCATCGGAAGTATAATAACCTTGAAATTTCTTTTTCCAATCGGAAAACTGTAAAAAAGAAAGGCTGTCTTCAAACAGCCACGCTACATTATGTCGTGTATTTTTATACTGTGTGCCGTAATTACCTAAAAATGCTACAAGAGAAATCATTGATGCAGTATACAAAAAATAATGGGGGATTGTAAACTTGAAAAAAAAGTAAAATTGTGTATATTATGAGGGATAGGAGATTGATTGAAAATCACGTAAAGATGAATATGTACGGGTTTTCAGTCATTATTTTTTATAGGGAGTATACATGAACATTTATTTTGACGAAGAAGAACAGGAACAAGAAAAAACACCGGAGTCTCCTGCTGATGCTTTAAGCGCAAAATTCCTAAAAACACGCCAAATCTTGCTGTCCGGAGAAGTGAATAAAGCTCTGGCAGAGAAAATTATACGTCAGTTACTTATTTTGGAAGCTGATTCAGAAGAACCTATTTATATTTTTATCGATTCACCCGGAGGTGATGTAGATGCCGGGTATGCGATTTTCGATATGATTCGTTTTGTTAAAGCCCCTGTCTACTGTATCGGTATGGGATTGGTAGCCAGCGCAGGTGCTCTGATTCTTTTGGCTGCAGATAAAAGTCGCCGCTTGGGTCTGCCTAACAGCCACTATTTAATCCACCAGCCTCTCAGCGGAATCAAAGGTGTTGCTACAGACATTGAAATCCACGCCAGAGAGATAGAAAAAACCCGGGCAAAAATAAATGCATTGATTGCCGATGAAACAGGAAAAGAACTGGCTCAAGTAGAAAAAGATACGGACAGAGATTACTGGATGAGTGCCACCGAAGCCTTAGACTACGGTTTAATCAGCAAGGTAATTTCTTCCCGTAACGAATTACATGCATAAATCATGTTCGATTTAACGCCGGAAATAAAAAATCAAATTGTTTTTGCACTGGAAGACCAGAATAACTCTTATGTGATACATATGCCTTCCGGTAGAGTAGTTGATAAGTCTTTGCCCAAAGATGGGGAGGAAGATTTGTATACATCTCTGCCGGAGTGGGGGCCTGCCAACGGTTTCCGTATGATGGAACGGTTTGTATCGATAATTCACAATGAGCCTTTACAAAAAAAGCTTCGCAGTGTGCTTTTTTCCGGAAAGGGGGTGTTTAGAAATTTCAAAAATATTCTGAAAGAATATCCGGAAAGTGAAAGTCTTTGGTTTTCTTTTAAAGAAAAAGAAATGACTTTGTATATTACCCAGTGGTACAATATGTTAAGAGAAAATGTCGGTCTGGAAAAGCTGGGAGAAGAACCGGAAGAAAATGAAGATTTAGTGTACGATGATTTTACAGTCAGAGAATATAATTCAGTTAAAGATAAAGATATTTTATTATCCGCAGCCAATTCTGTTATGGCAGAACGGGAAGTTTTGTGGCCGGGAGAAATAGGGATTGCTCTTTCTCATATATGGCAACAGACTTTTAATGTAACGGAAACAGGAAAGACCTTTTCTTTTGTTGCAGAAACTGTAGAGGGGGAATTTGCCGGTTGCATTGTAGCTACTTCGTGTCCGTCTTATGCCCAGCACACCGTTGTTTTGACACTGTTTTTTGTAGTACAAAACTATCGCGGTTTAGGTATAGGTAAGGAGTTGTTGGCTAAATGTCTTGAAACTTTAAAGCAGAATAATATTCGATGGGTTATATTAAACGATATAGTTATTCCAGATTTTTTACAACCCTGCTTATTTCGAAACGGGTTTGTTTTTAACGGCGGCGGTTATGTCGCAGATTTATTTTTATAAAGGGAAAGCCCCTGTTTTATTGGAGAAAATTACATGTCAAGAAGAGAAGACAGTGCATTTGACGAAGCACAGTATAGTGCGTTTTTGCAGGAAGCAGTAAATAAAGTTAAAACAGAAGAAGATCCTCTTGTTTTAAATCAAATGAAAAAATTATTTAAGAAAAATGTACCTTTTACTTTGCGGGGCTACGTAGCAGCGTATGTGGCAAAGCAAGCCATGGGCGATTTCAAAGGCGGTAATTATTTTCATAGTCGTAGTTTTAATTCCGCCAGAGGAACAGCAAAACCGGGAAGAAAAGAGCGTTTTTCTCCCAGAACTTCCGAAGAAGAAACTTTTACCCGTTCTCCCCGCTATATTTCTATTGACGAAGAACACGCAGCTACATTGTTTGTGGGCATAGGTCGCAATCGTCGTGTTTTTCCCAAGGATTTTATCACTTTGTTGATGACTGTATGCGGATTGGAGCGAGACAGAATCGGTACTATAAGAAATCAGGATAACTACTCCTTTATTCAGGTTTTTAAAGAGGATGCAGATACTGTAATAGAAAAACTTAACGGATATAATTACAGAGGCCGTGTTCTTACTGTGAGCTATGCCCGTCACAGAGACGATATGGAAGGCTCTGCTACAACTACTACTGTAACGGAAGAAGTTCCTGAACAGGAAACTGTGGTTGCTCAGGGTTCAGAAGAATAACAATGTGCCGGGAGGAATTATGACTATTTCTGTTTTTGTTACAGGTGGATTACAGGTAAATACCTTGATTGTGCCTTTAAACGAAAAGCAGGTGTTTGTCGTAGATCCCGGCGGGGATGTTCCCCTTATTTTAAAATATCTTCAAGATAAACAATATGAGCCGGTGGCCTTGGTGTGTACCCATGGTCACTTTGACCATGTTTTTGGTGTGAATGATTTTTTAGACGGTTATAACAAAAAATTACCGGTAGTAATACATTCCGGGGATGAGTGTTATATCAGTTCTGACCGGGAAATAGCCATGGAAGCCCACGGCTATGATTTAAAACGGGTAGGATTAACACCGCTGTTGTCCGCTTTTGACGATATGCCCGGTAGTTCACATCTCTTAGCTGAAGGAGAAACCCTCTGTGATATTCCCGAATTGTCCGACATAAAAGAGGCTCTTCAATGGCAGGTGTTGTACACTCCCGGACACAGTAAAGGGTCTATCTGTCTGTATAACAGGATGGAAGGTATCTTAATCAGCGGCGATACCTTATTTTACGGGGGATATGGTCGTACGGACATGTATAACAGCGAACCTGCCAAACTTGCATCCAGTCTTAAACGCTTGTATGCTCTTCCGCCGGAAACCGTGGTATATCCCGGTCACGGAGAGGTGGGTTTTCATCTGTCAGCAGTTTGGGAAGGATAAGCTGCGTTTACTCTGTTTGGGACAGGGCTTCTGAAATACTGAAAGCTCTGTCTCCTAATTTTTCGATACTTCGCACCAAATCTATGTACAACAACTCCGTTTTTACATCGGCACCGCTTTCCAAGCGTTTTCGGGCAACTTTCTTCAGATTGCTACGGGATTTATCGATTTGATTTTCCAAATCCTGGGCAATACGGAGATCCTCTTCACTTAAATGCTTATTTATGTTTTTCCGGATAAAAACCAAAAACTTATGAGCCAAATCCATGTAAGGCAACAGTCGTTCCATGTCTTCGTTGGCAAAGACCATGTTTTTTTCTATGCTGCGTTTCAACAGTACTGCAACGCTGTAACAGTCGTCCGTCATATTTTCCAAATCGTCAACCACACGGATCATTATAGAAACGTTGTTTTTTTGTTTTTCGCTCATGGGTAATTGGGAACAGTGGATTAAGTAGTTAGACAACTGCTCCTGCATTTGATCTGCATAATCTTCTTCTTGGGTAAGATGTTCCATATGCTCGTCCAAGAACTCCTGGGTTCTGGAATTGATGCCTTCCGATATGCGGTTAAACATTTTTGTTACCACATCAGTCATGTCTTCTATTTCTTTTTCAGCCCGAATAATATAAGCCACTACGTTTTCTTTTGAACCTATTTCTACAAAATCAAGGTGATAGGTGTCGGGAGTTTCATCTTTATTGGGACGGATAATAATTTCTGTAAGGGTGGCAATCTGTCGTGTAAATGGTATAAAAATCAACGTGTTGATAACATTAAAGACGGTATGGAGCATGGCAATGTGGTAGGTAATGTGTTCTTCCACAGGTCCCGGTACCAAAAAATCCACTAACGTCAAAAGGGGACGAAGAAAAATGACAGCCAAAACAGTTCCCGTTACATTAAACATAACGTGGATCAACGCAGCTCTGCGGGCATTGACCTTTGTTCCCCATGCTGCAATGACGGCGTCTATGGTAGAACCGATATTGCTGCCCAATACCATGGATGCGGCAAATTCCCATGGTAACAAGCCGTTGTAAGACATGGTCAAAATAATCGCTGTAGAGGCACTGGAAGAATGCAACAATACGGTAATAATCATTCCAGCAATAATACCGATGAGAATGCTCAAAAGCCCTTTGTCAGTCCATGCTGATAAAAATCCTATGCTGGAAGCATCCAAGGTGGGAATGGCTTTGGAAAGCAAATCCAACCCCAAAAAGAGGAGACCGAACCCCATGAGAGCTTCTCCCATATTTTGGCGTTTTATTTTTTTGAAGGAAGTAAGAAAAAAGCCTATACCAAAGAGGGGAATAGCCATGGCAGAAATTTTAAAGTTAAAACCGAAAAAGGCAACTATCCAAGCAGTGATAGTAGTACCGATATTGGCTCCGAAAATAATACCTACGGATTGTGTCAAAGAAAGGAGACCGGCATTAACAAAAGAAACAACCATAACGGTGGTTGCTCCAGAAGACTGGATAATCATGGTAATGAACATACCAGTCAACATCGCTAAAACTCTGTTACCGGTCATTAAACCGAGAACCCGATGTAAACTTTCGCCGGCACTCTTTTGAATACCGTCGCTCATAAGTTTCATTCCGTACAGAAGAAACCCTAAAGCACCTATCAGTTGAAGAAGAAGGTTGATGACACTCACATATTCATTTTATCAGTAACCTATATATTTTTCAACAAAAAATATTTTCTTCTCTATACTTGCGGAGGCTGTAATAATTCTATATAGTAGCATCATGAGAAGTTTTACCTATCCTGTTTTGTGTATCTTTTGTATTTTGTTACTGGCAGGATGTCAAAAAAATAGCTTGGAAGACAGAGATTTGGAAAATGCCTTTTCGCTGACTGTGGAAAATGTATCTGCTCAGGAACTCTCAGACATTGAAAAAATATATAATTTTCCCGAACCTACAAAAAAAATAGCCGTGGTGTTCGGATACGGATACAATGACGAAGCCTTTGTAGCTGCCACTACGGAGGAGTTATCCAAAACATTGGGTCTACTGGAGGAAGGAGGAGCCGTTCTTCCTCTGGTGTTTCCTGACGATTTTATGGTAGGCAGTTACGGACGGATATCTCTTTTACCGGAGATTTTAACTGAAAACCATATTAACAGTGTGATAATTGTGGGTGCTCCGGAAGGAACCCATTGGGCATTAGCAACCATTGATGAAAAAAAAGTCAACGGGTTTGATATTCCCGTTATTTCACTTTTCCCCCAGGATGACATTTTGGGTATTGAATTCGGTAGCGATATGGTATTGGAGTTCGTGACAAAAAGTCTGTCTGAAGACACTTTGCAAGAGGAATTGGTGGTATATCAAAAAAATATTCCTCAACTTGTAAGTCGTGTGGCTCAGTACATGTCTTTTATACCTGTGGAGTATGGAGACGGTTTTGTTGCAAATTCCGAGTTATTGGTTCATGCCCGTCAAATGGTGGGAAGTGATTGGAGTATTTCCCGTTATATAGATCCTGAAACAGGATTGTGTGCCTTAAATCACTTTGCTATCAGTGCTGCTACTGAATAGCCATTACATAGTGTAGAATAGGAGTTCTATGAATACCTTAACAGTAGAGTCGTCTTCGATTATCGGATCAAAAGCTGATTTGGAACTTTTGGAAGAAAAAAAATCAGGGAGAATTTTGGTATTATCGGATTCCCACGGGGATGCAGAGCTGGTAAAAAAAATTATTGTAAACTTTGGTATAGATTGTGATGCTCTTGTTTTTTGCGGTGACGGGATGTGGGATATCATTTCCTTTGTGAGAGAAGCCCTCTATGACAGTGATTTACAAGCTGTTCTGCCTCCTGTAGTTGCCTGTGCTCGGGGTAACGGTGACGGAGACAGGTACGAAATGGATATGACTCAGGATGAAGAAACTTCTCAGTGTTATTATCACTATTTTGAAGTGCAACCTATGGTTTCTTTCCGTATAGCAGGACGTACCGTGGTGGCTGTTCATGGGCATCGCCATGGTGTAGATTACGGTATCGACACGTTGCAATCCTCCGGTGAGATGTTAGATGCAGACTTGGTGTTTTTTGGTCACACCCATCGTTTGTTTCAGGAAGAATCCGGTGCCTCTTTAGTGTTAAACCCGGGCAGCTGTTCCCGGCCTCGGGGTGGTTTTCCTCCGACTTTTGCGGTGGTATCTTTTCCCGGAGGAACAGAGCGATACAGGGTTGAATACTTTGAAATAAAACGTACCCTTTTTGGCGGTACGGATTTTGTGCCTTATCATTAATGCCAGCTGGGATATAGCCGGGGAGAAACGGGCTCTTGTCTTATGACAGGTATGGGTTCGTATTCAGGGAAGATGAGCATATCGGCTTTGTAATCGAAATGCATGTAAAAAAAGCAGGTCACTTATGAAGTGCCTGCTTTTGTGTTTAAGTCCGTATCCACGGGTTTAATTATTGAGAACTTTGCCTAAAAAGTCCTTTAATCGGGGATTTTGGGGATTGGTAAAAATCTGCTGAGGGGTTCCCTGTTCCAGTATAATTCCCTGATCCATAAAAAAGATTCGAGTACCGGCTTCTTGGGCAAAACGCATTTCATGGGTTACAACAGCCATGGTCATGCCATCCTTTGCCAAGTCCTTTATAACAGACAATACTTCTCCAACCATTTCTGGATCCAAAGCAGAGGTAGGTTCGTCAAAGAGCATAACTTTTGGTTGCATAGCCAAAGAGCGGACGATAGCTATTCGTTGTTTTTGTCCTCCGGAGAGCTGCGGTGGATAGGTTAAGGCTTTATCTGCCAATCCTACCCGTTCCAACAGATTCATGGCATTTTTCTCTGCTTCTGCCTTGTCTTGATGTTTTATTAAAATAGGTGCCATGGTAATGTTGTCTAAAACATTTTTGTGGGGAAATAAATTAAAATGCTGGAATACCATGCCCATTTGACTGCGGTGCTGGTTTATCATTTTTTCCCGTTTACGGGGAGAAAGGCTTTTATCGGTGATTTTTAACCCTTCAAAATATATATCTCCGGAAGTGGGCTCTTCCAGCAAGTTAAGACAACGGAGAAAGGTACTTTTGCCGGAGCCGGAAGGTCCGATTATTACAACAACCTCTCCCTGATGTATTTCTTCGGTAATACCTTTGAGAACTTCCAATTGTCCGAAATTTTTTGTCAGATTTTCGACTTTAATCATGGTTTCTCATCCTTTTTTCTATGTAGGCTAAAAGTTTTGAAAGGGTAAATGTCAGTAAGAAATATACAAGAGCGGCAACTAACAACGGCTCAAAAGGTTGGAATGTATTTCCCCGGACAGTATTTGCTTTGTACATGAGGTCGGCAATACCGATAATGGAAACAATGGAAGACTCTTTAATAACAACCACAAATTCATTACCTAAGGCCGGCAATACATTTCTGATGGCTTGAGGAACAATGATTTTCTGCAAGGTTTGTCCGTAAGAGAGTCCCAAACTGCGGCCGGCTTCCATTTGTCCCTTATCAACAGATTGAATTCCCGAACGGAAAATTTCACACACATAGGCTGCGGAATTTAAGCCCATAGTAATAACGCCTGACATAAAATCGGAGAAGTTGATATCCAAAATAGCAGTCATAACCGGGATATCGGGAAACCGGATGCCTACAGCCTGTAATCCGTAGTAGATAATAAAAAGCTGTACAAGAAGAGGTGTTCCTCTGACAAATTCTACGTAAGCGGTACTGACAAAACGTAAGATCCGGCTTTTGCTAATCCTGCAAATTGCCAACAGCAATCCAAGAGCCGCACCGATAACTACGGCAATGAGGGCCAGTAAAACAGTGTTTTTTGCCCCGATAAGATAAAAAGACCAATAGCGATTTAAAAATGAAAAATTCACTAGATTTCTCCAGTTAAGAGTATTTGACAATTATAATCAGAAATAAAAAATCTTCAACTACCTGCAAAAAGTTTAATAAAACTCTATTTGCGTACCGGGTAGTTATGGTATATACTGAATAGGCTAGATTTTGACTTTCTGAGGTGAGAGATGAAAAGAGAAGAATTTACCATCCGTTCTCATGTTGACGATTTGGAAATTTCCGTAATAACCATGGTTCCTGATACCGGTATTCGGGGAATAGTGCAGTTTTCTCATGGAATGGCCGAACACAAAGAACGATATTTGGACATAATGACATATTTAACGGCAGCCGGTTATGTAACTGTAATCCACGACCACAGAGGACATGGTAGAAGCGTAAAATCTTCCGAGGATTTTGGTTTCTTTTACGATGATACCGGTAAAGCCATAGTGGAAGATTTGAATCAAATCACCTTGGGTGTAAAAAACATGTATTCCGGTGTTCCCGTAATTCTTTTCGGTCACAGTATGGGCTCCCTTGTTGTGCGGAATTATTTGAAAAAATATGAAGCAGATATAGATAAATTAATCGTGTGTGGTTCTCCTTCCCGTAATCCGCTTGTATTGGCAGGCTTGATTTTGTCTGCCATTATCGGCAAAATTCGTGGCGACCACTTTAGAAGCGGATTGTTATACAAATTATCCATCGGCGGTTACGAAAAAGTCAGTAAAGAAAGAACCGGTACGGCTAACGGATGGTTGTGCTACAATGAAGAGACGGTAGAAGCCTATGAGAAGGATGAATTGTGTGGTTTTCCTTTTACGGTGAATGGATACAAAAACCTTTTTAACTTGCTTAAAAATGCTTATTCGCCTGCCGGATGGAATGTACACAAGCCTGACTTGCCTATTCTGTTTATAGCCGGTAAGTACGATCCTGTTATTGTCAGTGAAAAAGCTTGGAATGAAGCTCAGGCATTTCTGAAAAAACGGGGATACAACAATATAAAGGGTATTCTCTATGATGATATGAGCCATGAAATCCTTAATGAAAAACAAAATAAAATTGTATATGCAGATATGCTCAAATGGATTATGGAATAATCATGGAAGATGTATGTAATAGTATAACTCCCGAGTCGGTCAAGCAAGAGACTGAAGCTGTTCTTGAGGAGCTGTTGGAAGCTCATCCTCGGCGGGAAAAAAGTATCTTTGTAATAGGTTGTTCTTCCAGCGAAGTGGTAGGTGGTGTAATCGGTCAGAATTCCAGTGCCGAAATAGGCCAAGTTATTTTTGAAACGGCTTACAAGGTACTGAAAAGTAGAGGGTTGTACATAGCCTGCCAGTGTTGTGAGCATTTAAACAGAGCCTTGGTGGTGGAAGAAGCGTGTTATGAGCATTGGCGACTTACCGAGGTTTCTGTTGTGCCTCAGCTTCATGCCGGAGGTTCGTTTGCTACAGCTGCCTTTCAAACTATGAAGTCTCCTGTTGTTGTAGAACGGGTGCAGGCTGCCGGTGGCATAGATATTGGAGGCACACTTATAGGGATGCATTTGATGCCTGTAGCTGTGCCGTTTAAATTCAAACATACTAGTATTGGTAAAGCACGGGTTGCCGGAGCGTGGTGCAGGCCTAAACTGATTGGCGGAGAGAGAGCCATCTATAGGTAGGACAAAGGAGTATGATATGGGATGTTTAGGGAATATTCTTTGGTTTATTGGTGGCGGACTTATTGCCGGATTAAGTTGGGCTCTTGCCGGAGCTTTGTGGTGTGTTACTATAGTGGGTATTCCTATAGGTCTTCAATGTTTTAAATTTGCTAAACTTTCTTTTACGCCTTTCGGTAATGAGGTAGAGTACGGTGGTGGAGCCGGTAGTTTTATCCTCAATGTTTTTTGGATTATTATATCCGGGTTACCTTTAGCCTTGGAATTCTTTTTCTTTGGTTTACTGTGGTGTATTACCATAGTGGGAATTCCCTTTGGGTTGCAGTTTTTCAAATTGGCAAAGTTGGCATTTATGCCTTTTGGATCAGAAGTAAGATAGGTTATAGCTACCTGTAGAAATGTGATATAGAAAGTGAGACCTGTGTTTTCCCGAAAATCCCACGTTGAGTTTTCGGGAAAACGGTACTTTTAACGGAACTTTACGGCAGTTCCGTAGACGATAACTTCTGCGGCTCCCTGCATAACAGCAGAGGAGGCATATCTGATATTTACAATGCCGTCAGCTCCCAGCTTTTCGGCTTCTTCCACCATGCGTTTAGTGGCAATGGCTCTGGCTTCATTCATCATTTCTGTGTAAGAAGAAAGCTCTCCGCCTACAATGGTTTTAAATGAATTGGCTATATCTTTTCCGATATGCTTTGATTGGATAGTACAGCCTTTTACGATGGACAGCGTCTCCAATTCCTTGCCTGAGATATAATCAGTATTTACTAATATCATCTGGATCCTCCTTTTTTATTTCCCGAATTCTGCGGATACAAACATATATAAGTACTCCCAGTAGTCCCATTCCCAAGAGAGCAAAACATAATTGTAACGGCCAAAAAGGGATGGAAACATACAACCACGTAAAGGCTCCAATGAAAACAGCTGTTACGACAGTGAGTAAGATTGTAAGCAGTATTCCTGAAATTTTGTTTTGTTTCATATTCCCATATTGTCATGAACAAAAATTCTAGTCAAGGTAAAAAGAATTTGCGAAAGAGATATTTATCATATTTCACTTATTTTAAGTTGATGTATTATACAGGATAGGATTATCTTTTAAAAGGTAGGTCAACTTAGTAAGTTTTGAAGGAGTTTTTATATGAAAAAAATTATAGAACACAGATTAAAAGGTCAACCAATGATATTACTCGCCATGTATTCGGTGTGTATGGAGATGTTTTTGCCGTAAAAAACTGGCGTTTTGCAGCAGGTTTTACCGGCGACTACACTATGCAAGATAGTGCACGACTGTTTTTGAACGGTATTGATTTCAGAACACAGTACAAAACAGATGTATGGGGAGTAGCTCTTCACAACAATGTGACTATCGGTACCGTTGCCAAAGATAAAGAGCAGGCTCCTTATCTTGCGGCAAAAACAAAAATGGGCTTTCTATACAAATTCAACGATACAATTTCTGCCTCTATTGAGGGAACCAATACCTATGCCAGCATAGAAAATGAAAAACATGAAAGTATCCTTATGGATACCATTGTGGTGTATCCTCGGGTTGTTTTGAATTTCGGTCCGAATATTGAATTGGGTGTAGGCGTTAAGGGAACTTATGATATAGTTCTTCAGGGTTCAGAAGGTACTTTGAACAATAGATATATAACAGAAGTTCCGTTTTCATTGCGTGTCTTTTTTAACTGATGTTTTTATAGTATAAAATTATACCTAACAAAACTCTCCCGGATGGAACACTTGGCGTAAACTTTGGGAGAGAAAAACAATCCCATAGTATGGAAAAATTCTGTGGTGCAGACTTGTCTGCATCACAGAAAATCCAATCCGATACCACATATTTTTTTCTTGTTTTATCTCACAATCCTTGCGTTTCTCGGAATCCTTGAAAGTCTGCATAAATTGATGTATACTGTGGGGGACTATACACTGCCTAAGTGTGTCTTCATTTTATGTTTTGTTGAGGTGTTTTTATGCATGGCATAGAGTTGGAAAAAGCCTACAATCCCCAGGATTTTGAAGATAGAATTTACAAAGAATGGAAAGAAAAGGGGTATTTTAAACCCTATAGCGATAAAGATTCCCCCGTTCATGAATCCGGTGACGGGTCCGTTCATGAATCCGGTGACGGGTCCGTTCACGGAGCCGGTCACGGAGACTGCTGTTCTCAAAAGGGATGTACCGAAAAGCACAATACATACACAGTTGTTATTCCGCCTCCCAACGTTACCGGTGTACTTCACATGGGACACGGTCTTAACAACACTTTACAGGATATTGTAGTTCGTTATCACCGTATGAAAGGTGACAATACCTTGTGGATTCCCGGAACAGACCATGCGGGAATTGCCACTCAAAACGTAGTTGAACGCCGGCTGAAGGCAGAAGGTTTGTCCCGCCGGGATTTAGGTCGGGAAAAATTTTTGGAACGGACTTGGGCTGTAAAAAAAGAACATCACGAAATAATTACAAAACAGCAAAATAAACTGGGAAACAGTGTAGACTGGAGCCGTGAACGTTTTACCATGGACGAAGGCCTTTCCAAAGCCGTTCGGGAAGTGTTTGTTACACTCTACGAGCGGGGGTTGATATACAAAGGCAACTATTTGGTAAACTGGTGTCCTTCTTGTGGTACGGCTTTGGCAGATGATGAAGTTGAACATACCGATACCGCCGGCGGAATGTATCATATTTACTATGAAATCGCAGATGGTCAGTCTATTCCGGATGTTACCTTGGAAGACGGCACCGTATTTACCGGTGGCACAAAAATAGAAATCGCTACCACAAGACCGGAAACCTTGCTGGGAGACACTGCCGTTGCGGTTCACCCGGAAGATCCCCGTTATAAAGCCCTCATCGGCAAGCGAGTCATCTTACCCTTAACAGGTCGTACTATTCCCGTTGTGGCTGATACCTATGTAGATCGGGTATTCGGTACCGGTGTGGTAAAAATCACTCCCGCCCATGATCCCAATGACTGGGAAGTAGCAAAACGTCATAACTTGGAAGTTATCAATATTCTCAATCCTGACGGAACTTTGAATGATGCCTGTCCCGAAAAATATCGGAACATGAGTTGCAAAGAAGCACGAAAGGCTGTTATTGCCGACTTGGAAGATTTGGGATTATTCAAAGAAGAAGAAAAAATCACTCACTCTGTGGGACACTGCTACCGTTGTAATACAGTAGTTGAGCCCTATTTGAGTGATCAGTGGTTTGTTAAAATGAAACCTTTGGCAGACAAAGCTTTAAAAGCATGGAAAGACGGTGAAATCGTCTTTTATCCCAGAAAATGGGAAAATACATATTCTCACTGGATGGAAAATATTCGGGACTGGTGTATTAGCCGTCAGCTTTGGTGGGGACATCGGATTCCCGTATGGTACTGTGACAAGTGCGGTGAAATGATTGTTTCCCGTACCGATCCGGAATCCTGTCCTACATGTGGTTGTTCGGCAGAACACTTGAAGCAAGACCCCGATGTATTGGACACTTGGTTTTCCAGTTGGCTGTGGCCCTTTAGTACTTTGGGTTGGCCGGAAAACACGGAAGATTTGAAAAGATTTTATCCCACCACGGCTTTGGTTACTGCCTATGACATTATCTTTTTCTGGGTAAGCCGTATGATTATGGCCGGTCTTGAGTTTACCGGTAAAGCTCCTTTTAAAGACATTTATATTCACGGTCTTGTACGGGATAAGCAAGGTCGAAAAATGAGTAAAAGTTTGGGCAACGGCTTGGATCCTTTGGAAATAATTCAAGAGTACGGTTCCGATGCTCTTAAATTCACTTTGGGATTCATGTGTGCTCAGGGACAGGATGTTTTGGTAGACAAAGAGTCCTTTAAATTGGGTAGTCGCTTTGCCAACAAGATTTGGAACGCCAGTCGCTATATTTTAGGTAATTTGGAAGGAAGAACACTGCTACCTGTTTGCGACAGAGATTTAACAGAGTTGGATTTGTGGATTTACGGACGGCTTAACAATGCCGCCGTGTCTGTACGCACTGCATTGGAAGGTTACCGTTATAACGATGCAGCTCAAGCTCTCTACGAATATTTCTGGAACGATTTCTGTGACTGGTATGTAGAAGCTACAAAGATTTCTTTCAGACAGGGTGATGAAAAAGAAAAGGACAGGGCTGTGTCTGTTCTATTGAACGTTCTGGAAGAAAGTTTACGTTTGTTGCATCCCTACTTACCCTTTGTTACCGAAGAAATTTACGGTAAACTTCCCCTTAAAGAAATTACTGAAAACAGAGCCCGAGCTGCGGCCAGTCAGGGATGTTGTGAAACAGCTCCTTTACAGATTATTTCTCCTTCAGAATACTGTGGTATGTTGGTAGCCGCTCCCTATCCTGTGGCAACACCGGCTCGGGAAAATGAAACAGTAGCCAAGAAGTTTGCCGTGCTACAGGATGTTATCCGTTCCGTTCGGGCTTTGAGAGCAGAATGCGGGCTTTCTCCCGATTCAAAACTGCACATTGCTTTGTTGATCACGGCAGGCAGTGCCGCAGAAGTGTGCAGGGAAAAAACAGACTTAATTCAATTGTTGGCCGGTGTTGCCGCCATCGATTATACAGATGCAAAACCCCAGCGGGCCATCGGTGCGGTGGGAGAAGGCTATGAAGTCTTTTTACTGGTTGACGGTTCTGTCAATCTGGAACAGCTTTTAACCCGTTTCAAAAAGGAATTAAACAGCGAACAAGCTTTTGCCGACAAAGTAACTGCAAAGTTGGCCGGTAAATTTGCCCAAAACGCTCCCGCTGAGGTGGTGGCTGCAGAACGGGAGAAACTTGCAGCTGCCCGGCGGCGTATAGAAAAGCTTGCTTCGTATATCGAAAGTCTGTAAAACGGAGGTTGCCTATGCAGATGAAAGATCAGGACATGTTGCATCTTAAGGGTATCTATCTTGCACCGTACATGCAGTTAGCTACCGCCTTAATCGGTAAGAGGCGACATTCCGGCGGAAATATGTTCCGTCATCAAATCGATACCATGGGAATATTGATCGACTATGGGTATATCGACAGCGTGCTTTTGAAAGCCGCCGTCATTCACGACGTTGTGGAGGACATTCCTGATTTTAATCGCAACCTTATTTTGGAAATCGATTCCGAGTCCGGTCTTGTGTATGACTTGGTAATGGAAGTTTCAAAAAAGGAAGGGCAATCAAAAAGCGACTTTTTACGGGGCATTATCGAACACGGCAGTATGCGGGCCAAGATATTAAAATGTGCCGACCGAATAAGCAACATGATAAGTATGGGCTTTGTCACCGATCCGGCTTTTATTGAGCGGTACTGCAATGAAACGGAATATTTTATCTTTCCTCTTTCTTTGGAAGTTGATTTCAGAATGTATCAAGAGCTTATTGAACTGGTAATGACCCGCCGTCGTTATTTGGAAGATTCAGGGTATTTGGATAGGAAAAAATCATAGGATACAAAAATGGCTAAGGTTCTCACGTTCGGTGAAATAATGTTACGGTTAAAGTCTCCCGGTCAGGAGCGTTTTTTTCAGTCACCTTTGTTGGAGGCTACCTTTGGAGGGGGCGAAGCCAATGTGGCTGTTTCCTTGGCCTGTTTTGGGATGGACTCTGCTTTTGTAACTGCAGTTCCTAAAAATCCCATAGGTGAGGGGGCGTGCAAAGAATTACGTCGTTACGGTGTAGATACTCACGGTGTGGTTTTTCAAAAAGAGGGACGTTTGGGAATCTATTTTTTGGAAAACGGAGCTTGTGCCCGCCCTTCCGTGGTCATTTACGACAGAGAGCATAGTTGTATCGCTACCGTAGCTCCTCATATCTTTGACTGGGAGGAGCTTTTTAAGGATGTGTCTTGGTTCCATATTACCGGTATTACACCGGCAATTTCCCAAGCAGCTGCCGATGCCACCATGGAAGCCGTACAAGCTGCACACAAAGCCGGTGTTACCGTCTCGTTGGATTTAAATTACAGGAAAAAGTTGTGGAAGTACGGTAAAACGGCGGAAGAAGTAATGAGTCAGCTTGTTCCTTATTGTCAGGTGCTTATAGCCAATGAGGAAGATATTCAAAATTCTTTGGGGTTAAAGGCTCCCAGTATTGATGTGGAAAAAGCGCAGTTGGACGATGAAATATATTTTCATCTTGCCTTAGAGGTAAAAAAACGGTTTCCCAACGTAGAACGGGTTGCCATTACTTTGAGGGAAAGTTTTTCCGCCGATAAAAACGGTTGGTCTGCAGTGTTAGCCGGTAGGGAAGGTTTTTGTCGGTCAGAAGTATATCATATTGACGATATTGTAGATCGGGTAGGTGGAGGCGATGCCTTTTGCGCCGGTTTGATTTTCGGTTTACAGGAATTTGAAAGGGAACAGGAAGCTTTGGATTTTGCCGTAGCAGCTTCTTGTCTCAAACATACCATTCCCGGAGATTTTAATTTAACCACAAAGGAAGAGGTCCTTTCTCTTTTGAAAAACGGTGGCTCTGGAAGGGTCCAGCGGTAAACAAGGTTTGTATGGTGAAATCACAACATAAAGAAAGTAAAGAAATCATAGAAAAACTTATTGATGCAAAAATTATCCCTGTTATAAAGATAGACAGTCCTCAAGAGGCTGTTCCCTTGGCTCGGGCGTTATTGCAAGGTGGCATTACAGTGGCGGAAATTACTTTTCGGACAGAGGCTGCCGCCGATGGCATTGCCGCTATTCACGCCCAAGTGCCGGAGATGCTGTTAGGAGCGGGTACCGTCTTAACTGTGGAGAATGCCCAAAAGGCCATTGATGCAGGTGCTCGGTTTGTTGTAGCTCCCGGTTTTGACCCTGCGGTGGTAGATTACGTTGTGGAGCAGGGAATTGCTATGATTCCCGGTGTTGCCACTCCCACCGAAGTGTCTTTAGCTTTAGGGCGGGGATTGCATATACTTAAATTCTTCCCGGCAGAAGTACTGGGCGGTATTAAAATGTTGGATGCTTTGGCAGGACCCTTTCCGGGAGTACAATTTATTCCTACCGGTGGTATTACCCGCTCCAATATGGAAAGTTATTTTCGGTGTAAGAATGTAGTTGCCATCGGCGGCAGTTGGATGGTTCAGAAAGATCTGGTTCAGGTTACAGAATTAAGCAGAGAGGCTGTGTCAGCCTTAAGGAGAGATTAAGCTATGGATGAAATCGTACAGTTATTGCAAAATAATGCCCGTCTTACGGCGGAAGATATATCTGCCATGACAAAAAAATCGGTGGAAGAAGTAAAAGATATTATCAAAAAGCTGGAAGATGAAGGCGTTATCTTAAAGTACGCTGCTATCGTCAACCCGGAAAAATTATCGGAAAACAAAGAAAAAGTTCGGGCAGAAATCGAAATTCAGGTGGTGCCGGAGCGGGAACACGGTTTTGATGCTTTGGCAGACAGAATTTACCGGTTCCCTCAGGTAAAATCTTTGTACCTTATGTCCGGCGGCTATGATTTAAAAGTTATCATTGAGGGTGATTCTTTGCAGGAAGTTGCTTTCTTTGTAGCCCGGAAATTGGCCACTCTTCACGGTGTAAAAAGCACAAAAACTCACTTTGTTCTTAAAACATATAAAGAAAATGATGTGCTTTATGTGGATGAAAAAAAAGACAGACGTGAAGGGGTAACGGCATAATGAACAGTCGTAGCGACAAATTTTCTTCAAAAATCGTAAAAACTCCTCCTTCCGGTATCAGAAAATTTTTTGAGTTGATTCAGGGACGGGACGACATCATTTCTTTGGGAGTTGGAGAACCGGATTTTGCCACTCCCTGGCTTATGCGGGAAGAAGCTTACTATCATCTGGAACAAGGGCACACATCCTATACGTCAAACTGGGGGTTACAGGAACTTCGGGACGAAATTGCTCTGTACATGAAACGTTATGGTATGAACTACGACCCGAAACACGAGATTTTAATAACCATCGGGGTTTCGGAAGCTATAGATGCCGTGTTGCGGGCAATATTGAATCCCGGAGATGAAATCATTATTTGTGAACCGTGTTACGTTTCCTATCAGCCTTTAGCTGCTTTATGTGATACAAAACTTGTTCACTTAGACACCTCGGTAAACGGGTTTTATCCTACTGCCGAACAGATAGAAGCTCACATTACTCCTCATACCAAAGCTGTTATGCTCTGTTCTCCCAGTAATCCTACAGGACGAGTCATTCCTAAAAAAGAGCTGGAAAAAATGGCGGAAGTAATAAAAAAACATCAGCTGTGGGTTTTATCCGATGAGGTGTACTGCGAGTTAGTGTATGATGACAACAAGCACGTGTCCATCGGTTCCCTTCCCGGTATGAAAGATTACACCATAACCTTAAACGGCTTTTCCAAAGCTTTTGCCATGACAGGATGGCGAATCGGTTTTATGTGTTGTCCTGCTGATTTAATGGAGCAAGTGTACAAGTTGCATCAGTATTCTACAATTTGTGCACCTATTATGAGCCAGTATGCCGCATTGGAAGGATTGCGTTCCGGTTGGGGAGAAGTGGAACGAATGAGGGTATCCTATCGGCAACGGCGAAATTTAATGTATAAAGCCTTTATAGATATGGGACTTCCGGTAACGGAGCCGGAGGGAGCCTTTTATATTTTCCCCGATATCCGCTCTACAGGCTTGACTTCAGAGGAATTCGCCACGGAGTTAATAGAAAAATATCAAGTAGCGGTAGTTCCCGGAACAGTGTTTGGTGCCGGCGGTGAAGGATATATCCGTTGTTGTTACGCTACGGATATCGATAAGATCAAAATCGCCTTGCAACATATCCGAGCTATGGTAGAAGACTTAAGAGCTTCCAAGAAGAAATAATCGTACGTATGTCTCTGCTCACCCTTCGGAATGTGTCATTTGCCTATGCCGAAAGAAACATACAGGCTGTAAGTAATGTTTCTCTTTCTTTGGAAAAGGGCGAATATGTAGCTGTTCTGGGGACAAACGGATCCGGTAAAAGTACTTTGTGCAGACTTATGGCCGGTTTCCTTTCTCCTGACTCCGGTGAAATTGTCAGAGAAGAAGGTTTACTGTCCGGTTTGGTTTTTCAATGTCCCGGCGATCAAATCGTTGCAAGTATTGTAGAGGCAGATACCGGATTTGGCCCTGTAAACTTAGGGTGTTCCAAAGAAGAAGTAAAAAAAAGAACGGTAGAAAGCCTGTCTGCGGTGGGTTTATTGGATGCTATCAAAACAGCTACCAAAGACTTGTCGCAAGGGCAGAAGCAAAAATTAGGCGTTGCCGGTATAGCTGCCCTGCATCCTCATATTATTTTTCTTGACGAATCAACGTCAATGGTTGACCCGGTATCCCGGAAACAGTTATTGGATTTACTGGACAAGTGGCATCAAGACGGTCAAACCATTATTCATGTAACTCATGATGCAGAAGAAGCCTGTCGGGCAAACAGAATAGTTGTAATGGAAAATGCTTCTGTTATTTTTGACGGTGACAGGGAAGAATTTATCAGTCATGGGGAGATAAAAGAAAAGATTTTCGGTACACCTCTCAAAACCCATGCTATGGCTCCTCTTGAGCCGGAACATTATATTGTTGAAGAAAATGCTTTAGTCTTTGATGGACTGGATTTTTCTTATTATCAGGAACCTACCGGGGGATTCTTACCATCTGACAAAAAAGAAAGGGAGCCGAAAGAAAAAGAGCTTTTTAAAGATTTTTCTCTGTGTGTAAAAAAGGTTGTCTGACGGCTTTAATGGGACCTTCAGGATGCGGTAAATCCACTTTACTGGAAATTGCTGCCGGTTTATTGACGCCGCAAAAGGGCAGTGTCAGCAGTATTGGCAGACCGCTTTTGGCACTTCAAGACAGCGATCACGGCCTTTTTGAAGAATTTGCTGCCGATGAAGTGGCTTTTGGTCCTCGTAATCAGGGATTTTCAGGAAAAGATTTAATTGCTCGGGTGGAATGTGCCATGGATATGGTGGGATTGCCCAGAGAACAATTCGGTGAGCGGCAGACTTATTCCCTTTCCGGGGGAGAAAAACGAAAATTGTCTTTAAGCAGCATTATTGCTATGGAAGGGGACATTATTTTATTTGATGAGCCCACTGCCGGGTTAGATGCAAAAAGTCGGAAAAACATTATCGAAATGCTACAAAAGTTGGTAGCCGACGGAAAGACCGTATTATTTACGACCCACCGAGAAGAGGAAGCCTTTGCCAGTGACTATGTAATTCGTTTGGAAAAAAGCCGTCCGGTAAGCATAAAAGAACTTCTCAGATCGGAGTCAGTGGTTAAAGAGAGCAAGGATGCTTTCATTCCGGAGCAGCAAGATACTAGCGGGGAGTTGAAACAAAGAAAATCCAAGACAGCGACGAATCCTGTTGTTACAGAACAACCACCTTTGGCCGGTGCGCAACTTTTGCGGTTTTTGTCTCAGCAAGGTTCTTTTAGGGCAGGGAACAGTACCGATTCCTTGATAAAAAAAATCAGTCCTTTGGGAAAATACATGGTATTTTTAAGCATCTTTGTGTTTTCTCTTGTCGCTCCCGGAGTGATATGTTCCGGGATAGCGGTATGTATAAGTTTTATGTATGCTATATTGGCAGGGTATCCTTTGAAAAAAATCTTTCTAGGATTGTTTCGGGTAATTCCTTGGTTGATACTGTTTTTTGCTTTGCAAATTTTTTTCTTGCCGATTACACCGGAATGTAAGGTACTGTGGTCTTACGGTGTGCTTGTGATCACCGATACCAAATTGTTGTCCGGAGC
>JAHLFV010000187.1 GCA_018883625.1 Candidatus Treponema excrementipullorum | reverse complement strand
AGAATACTTGTTTGGTACCGACAGTCAAGGCTATGACTTGTGTCTTCGTATGGCCGGAGGTTTGCGGTTAAGTTTGCTCTTGGCAGTCTGTGTGTCTATGGTAAACTTGATTTTGGGAGCCTTATATGGTTCCACAGAAGGGTACTACGGTGGCGGTGTTGACTTGACTATGCAGCGTATCAGCGACGTTTTGATAAACGTTCCCTTTGTTGTCGTTGCAACTTTGTTTCAGATCCATCTTTCTGCAAAAGTAGGAGCCTTCCCCAGTTTGATATTTGCCTTTGTGCTTACCGGATGGATTGGAACGGCGGAAAATGTAAGAACTCAGTTTTACCGCTTTAAAGGGCAGGAATACGTTATTGCAGCCAGAACTTTGGGAGCCCGAGACAGACGCATTATTTGGAAGCATATTTTTCCCAATTCTTTGGGAACCCTTATTACAGCCAGTGTTTTAGTAATTCCCGGTACCATCAGTACGGAAAGTACTTTAAGTTATTTGGGAATTGTTAAACTCAGTACGGTGGAATACACCTCTTTGGGAAACTTGTTGGCAGACGCTTCCGGTATTTGGACAAACTGTCCTCATCTGTTGCTCTTTCCTGCCATCATTCAATCTCTTTTGTTGATTTCTTTTAATCTGTTTGGTAACGGTTTGCGGGATGCTTTTAACCCATCTTTGCGGGGTGTGGAGGACTAGGATGAATAAAATATTGGAAGTAAAAAACTTAAAAGTTTCCTTTCGTACCTCCGGCGGTACTGTAAAAGCTGTACGGGATATTTCCTTTGATTTGGAGAAAGGGAAAACCTTGGCCATAGTTGGGGAGTCTGGTTCCGGTAAATCTGTTACCTCAAAAGCAATTATGGGTATTCTTGCGGGAAACTCCATTATAGAAGGGGGAGAGATTCTTTATGACGGAAAGGACTTGCTGAAAATTTCCGAAGAAGAAATGTGTAAGATTCGGGGTGACCGAATTTCCATGATTTTCCAAGATCCATTGTCTTCTTTGAATCCCATTGTAAAAATCGGTAAGCAAATTACGGAAGCCATGTTGCTGAAAAATAAGGGAAACAGAAAGGCTGCCCGTCGGGATTTTAATAATACCCTCAAAATATTAAAAGAAAATATGATCGCCCTAGGGGATTTATCAAAAGCAGAGATAGAAGAGAAAATCAGTACCTTTGATAAATTCAATATCGAAGCAATCAAGCTGGAAAACAGTTACAACAATGCTTTTTATACAGCTCAGGGGTTGATAGAAGATATAACGGAAACGCTTTTTCTTATAACAAATCACGGTAAAGTGGATCTTAACATTGCCCTTAAAGATTTTATGCAACGGCTCCGGGAAATTAAAGACCCTTATTTAACTCCTGCCTACGATGAGAAAATAGCTACCTTTGTTTCACAGTTAAAATCTATCCATGTAAAGAAGGGGGCAGCTATTCCTGAAAGTGTAGTTGTCCTTTTTGAAGACATAAAATCTCTTTTGGAAGAGTTGGTAAAAACTCCAAAAATCAATTTTTTCCGATTGGGATACTATATGTTAAAAAATCCCAAAGAAGACGTAACTGCTCTGTCTGTTGAAGAGTTAAACAAAAAGACGTTGGAGTATTTAGACCGGGATTTTATGAAAGAGTTTTTGGCTTTGGAAAAACGGGCCTTAGAGTACTCTTTTAACAGAGCATTGGAACAAAAAAAGTTGGTGGTAAAAGAGTTAAACAGTGCTAAAAGTTTTTTTGCCGGTGTTTTGGAAAAAAAATCCGCAGAGAAAAAGTGTAAAGAGCTTTCCGACTTGGTTGCATCTTCCATTGACGGTTTGGAAATCAACAAAGACAGTGTAGCCTATACCTTTAACACCGCTTTAAGCAGTGCTATCCACCGGTATTTTTCTGCTGTGGAAAAAAATCCCAAAGAGGAAGCCCGTTTTGTAAAACAGAATAACAAGCGAGAAGCTCTTATTGCCCGAGGAAAGCGGGTAGATTGGAAGGTTGTTCCTGCTTTGGTGTACGATTTGGAGGAACTGCAAAATGGCATTGTAAAAGTACTGGATACCCTGATTGTCCATTACGAAGATTATATTCAGTCTGTTTCTGAAATCGACTTTGATAAACGCAGCATCGCTTTGGTAGATTATTTTAAGGAAAAAGCTTCACAGGTGGTATACCGTATAACAAAAACCATGGCAAAGCACAAAGCCATTAAGTTAATGGTGGAAGTCGGTATTTCCGAGCCTCATCTGCGATATTATCAATATCCTTTTGAGTTTTCCGGGGGAATGAGACAGCGTATCGTTATAGCTATTGCCTTGGCTGCGGACCCCGATATTTTAATTTGTGATGAGCCTACCACCGCCTTGGACGTTACCATTCAGTCTCAGATTTTGGAACTTATCGACAAGTTAAAAAAGGAGCGTAACCTGTCCATTATTTTTATTACCCATGATTTAGGTGTTGTTGCCAATATGGGAGACGATGTGGCTGTTATGTATGCCGGTAAAATTATAGAGTACGGTACTGCCGAGGATATATTTTACGATCCCCGTCATCCATATACGTGGGCATTGCTTTCTTCCATGCCGGATTTGGAAACAACGGAAAAATTGGATGCAATTCCCGGCACACCTCCCAATATGATTTATCCTCCCAAGGGAGACGCCTTTGCCGCCCGAAATAAGTATGCCATGAAAATAGATTTTGAACAGGAACCTCCCCGATTCCAAGTGTCTCCTACCCACTGGGCCTGTACCTGGTTGTTGCATCCTAATGCACCTAAGGTGGCATTGCCTGCAATTATTTCAAATCGTATCGAAAGAATGAAAAAATCAGGAGGTTCCCATGAATAACCCAGAACCCACAGAGGTTTTGCTCCGCATAGAAAATCTGTGTCAGTATTTTAAAATGAGTGGTAAATCGGAACTGAAAGCTGTTGACAATGTCAGTTTTGATATAAAAAAAGGCGAGGTATTCGGTTTAGTAGGGGAGTCCGGTTGCGGAAAAACTACCACCGGACGTTCTGTGATAAAGATATACGATATCACCTCCGGCAGTGTGTATTTTAAGGGACGGCGCATTTGTGCCGGTATCGGTTCATATAAAAAAGCAATAAAAGATGCCCGAAAAGTTTTGAAAGATCCCTCACTGTCTGAAGAAGAAAAGGCTCGTTTAACGGCTGAAATAGACAGAAACAGGGAAGAGATAAAAAAGGCTCGTTTTGATCATACCTATTCTGATCGAGAATATGCAAAAACCTTAACGGAAGAGGTGCACAAAGAGTATGAACCCTTGCTGAAAGCAGCGGAAAGTGACCCGCAAAAATTGGCAGAAGTAAAACGGGCTTACAAAAATGCATTGCATATTGCCAAAAATACAAAGTTGATTACAAAGATTCAAATGATTTTTCAGGATCCTATAGCTTCTTTGAATCCCCGTATGACTGTACGGGAAATTATTGCAGAAGGGCTTGTTATAAATGGCATCAAGGATAAAGAGTACATAGACCAAAAAGTGTACGAGATTTTGGAGCTGGTGGGACTTGTTCGGGAACACGCCGGCCGATATCCCCATGAGTTTTCCGGTGGACAGCGGCAGCGTATCGGTATTGCCCGAGCAGTAATTATGAAACCTGATTTGCTTATTGCAGACGAGCCGGTTTCTGCCTTGGATGTTTCTATTCAGGCTCAGGTCATCAATTTGCTTAACGAGCTCCGTCAGAAGTTCGGTTTGACTATTTTATTTATTGCCCACGATTTGTCTGTTGTTAAATATTTTTCCGACAGGATTGGGGTTATGTACTTTGGTAAACTGGTAGAGTTAGCCACTGCCGACGAATTGTTTGCTCATCCTTTGCATCCTTATACCAAGTCTCTGCTGTCAGCCATTCCGTTGCCGGATCCCCGGTGGGAAAAACAGCGGACCCGTATTATTTATAATCCTTTAACAGACCACGATTATTCAACAGAGGAACCTACTATGCGGGAAGTTGTTCCCGGTCATTTTGTGTACTGCAATTCTGCAGAGGAAGCCGGTTTTAAAAAGGATTTGGGCTTGTGAAACACAAAACTGGTGTTGCAAAGTGTCTGGGAGCCTGTATTTTTGGCGGATTTTTAACATACCTGGTAGTGAGTTTACGGGATTTTGATGATGCATCGGTTAAGGAACGGTTTTTGATTTTAGCCGATGCTTTTACCATTCCCGGTATTATTTTGCTTTGTATAGGTATATTGGTTGCTCTTTCCAATGAAGGTATTTTTTTAGGTTTTTCTTATGCAATCAAATACGTGTACAGAATGTTGATTCCCGGCGTAAGCAAAGACCATGAAACATACGGTGACTATGTAGAGCAACAGCGGGAAAAAGGCAAGGCTTCCGGTTTCGGTTTTTTGTTTTTTACTGGGCTTGCCTTTTTACTCATTGCCGTAGTTTTTATTGCGTTGTTTTACCGGTGGTAGTCCGTTCTTGAATATCTTGTATCATTTTTGCGTATAATTCTTCGCTGATTATGTATTTTTTCTTCAATACGATATAACACACCACCATAAGAGCCATGGGAATAAGAGTCATGGAAGCGGTTAATCCCAGCATTTGATTTCCCGTAGCTTGCTGTAACAGAGTATTTATCTGTTGTACACCTTCTGTTTTTATAACGGTACCGGTAGAGATTTGTGATTCGATTTGTCCTACTTGGTTGGTAATGGCGTACAAACCGCAGGCAACCAATACCAAAGAAAAAATCAAAGATTGCACTGCTCCGCTGAGTTTTACCATAAAGGGGCGTACGCTGAAAATAATTGCTTCGTTTCGCTGACCAGTTTTCCATTGGTCGTATTCTATAGTATTGGTCATCATAATCATCATGACCATGTAAAACACTCCCTGTCCGGCAAAAACCAGTAACCCCCCAAAGCAAACGGCAAGGAAGGCGTAAAAAGATGCTATGGGAACATTGGCAAAGACTAAAAAAATCGTATATCCTATAACAGCAACAATTGTGGATACTTTTACCATTTCCATGCGGGTGAATTTACTTGCCAAAATCGGATAAAGACTTTGAGAAATCAAGGTACCTACTGCGTACACTACCGTGAACAGAAATGCTTTGTTGCCGTCGTATCCAAACTTAAAGTAAAAAAAGTTTTGTCCAAAAGTAGTTAAAAAGGTGCTGGCCGTTGAATATGCCAAAACGATAAAAGCCATAACCAACAGTTGATTGTTTCTCAAAAGGATTTTGAACATACCTTTGAGGGTGGTACTTTCTTCGGTTGTTTCCAAAGACATTTCC
>JAHLFV010000186.1 GCA_018883625.1 Candidatus Treponema excrementipullorum | reverse complement strand
CCGTTACAACAACTTTTTTTCTGCCCTGTTCCATGATTTGCCGGAAGCCGTTACCCGGGACATTATTTCTCCCGTTAAGCAGGCTACAGACGGGTTGCCGTCAATTGTGAAAAAAATAGAAGATGAAATTGTAGAAAAAGAATTGGCACCTTTGATGGATGCGTGCTATAAGGATGAATTGCTTTATTTTACCAGCAATGAGTTTGCCAACAGAATACAGGTTCCTTCCTGCGATACGTTGTTCACAAAAGATATATCAGGTCGGTTGACGGAGTGTGCCCCGGGACAACAATTGGAAGTATCTTTTGAAGAGCTGAACACTTCCTATAACATTGACGATTTTTCTCCCGTAGACGGCAAACTGGTAAAAATTGCTGATCACATAGCAGCCTTTTTGGAGGCAGATCAGTCAATTCAGTATGGTATTACTTCCGTTCACCTAACCACCGGTAGGCAAAAATTGTTAAGTTTGTATCCTGACGGTACTAAAATCAACGGTGTAGACGTGGCAGGCTTTTTTAAGAATTTTTCGGAATAAAAAATCGGTAGTACAAAAAAACACAAAAAATGCCGACAATGAAGAGTATGGCTAAGTTTTTTTATTGCACATTGATTGTCTTTCTCATTTTTTCCGGTGTCCTTACCTCTGAATCTTATAAGGTTGAAAAAGGTGACACCTTGTTTTCAATCAGTCGCACATACGGTATTACTGTAGATGAGCTTTGTGCTGCCAATAAAATTTCAAAATCGGATGTTCTTAAAGTTGGGCAGGTATTAACTATTCCGGGAGAGGAAGAGTTGCAGGCTTCTGGTTCTTCTGGAACGGTTACAACGGAATATGTAGTTGTAAAAGGTGATACCTATTACAGTATTGCCCGCCGTAATGATCTTACCGTAGATCAGCTGCTTCAAGCCAACAGATTAAAATCTACAGATACATTAAAGATAGGGCAGGTACTGAAAATTCCCGGAAAGACACAGATTGCCGTGTCGGAACAAGAAAATCCAGTTCCTGATATAGACATTGAAATTACGGATCCCCGATTTTATACCGGTGAAAAAGGTGACTCATCCCTTTTGTGGCCTGTAAAAAATCCTGAAGTGACGTACATCAGCGGAAAAATTTCCGGTGTATTGTTGACGGCTCAAAAACAGGAAGCTGTATGTGCCATTCAGGCAGGTACGGTTGTCTTTAGCGGTTTGTACCGAGGTTTTGGAAATGTGGTATTTGTACAGTCAAAAACAAATCACGTGTACGTGTATACCGGTTTAGGATCTGTCAATGTAAAGCGAGGGGATTTTGTAACAAAGGGCAGTAAACTGGGTACAGCGGGTATAGACAGTTTTACCGGAAAGAGTTGTTTAACTTTTATGGTGTATGAAAACGGAAAACCCATGGATCCTGCCAAAGCCCCCAGGGGATGATTTTAAATAGATCCCGTTCGTGTTGATAAGCAAAAGTACGTGAATAGTGTTTCCCAAGCGATACTTATCACAAAATCTGTTAATTAATCAAATCTATTTCTAGTTATTCTCCTTTGTTCAGCCGTGTTTATGTTCCAAGGCTAGTCCAATCAACCGCTCAGTCTGGTCTGTCATAAACAGCGGAATATTCAGCACGTCATCATCCAGTTTCAGATTAGCAAGTGAGAACCGGACACGAAGTTTGACTTGATCCGGGAATAATTCTTTAAATTTCTTAAGGCTCTTGCTGGTGGTGTTGGCTTCTGATTTGACCTCCACAGGGAAAATATCGTTTTCACGCTGAATCAGGAAATCCACCTCATAGGGGGGATTTATCTGCGTCCAGTACCGAGGAGTCACTTCAAACTGTGTAATTAAAGTCTGAAGCACAAAATTTTCGGTTAATGTACCCTTAAATTCGGTAAATAACCGATTACCCTCGCCAAAGGCAGTGGGTGCCAGTTGTGCCAATCTACGGAGCAGTCCCACATCCACCAGATAAATCTTAAAGGCAGAGAGATCATCATAAGCAGACACGGGCAGGCCAGGAGCGGTACTCCGGTATATTTTATGAACCAGCCGAGCATCCACCAGCCACTGTAAGGCATCCTCGTATTCACGAGCCCGTGCCCCTTCTTTGACTACTTTATAGATAAACTTTTTGTTTTCTCTTGCCAACTGGGACGGTATGGACTTCCATATCATTGAAATTTTAGGGAATTCGCTGATGTTGGGGTGCTTGGCGAAGTCACGTTCATAAGCACCGATAATCCCGGACAGGGCTTCCTGCATGGCATCCACATCCCGTGCCTCTGTCCACATTTTGACGGATTCCGGCATACCACCGGTCACATAGTACATCTTCAGCTTTTCATACAAAGGATTAAAGAAGGCATCGGGAATTGGCTCAATGGCGTTTACTGTTTCCAGATAGTTTGCCAAGTTCTCATCTCCGTTGGCTAATAGAAATTCTGTAAAAGTCATGGGATCAATCTGCATAAAGTTGACTTTACCGACAGGGAAAGAGGAAGGTTTTGCCAAGGCAATACCTAGGAGAGAACCGGCACAGGCAATGTGATACTGCGGCGCATTCTCACAGAAATACTTCATAGAATTGATGACTTTGGGGCAGTCCTGTACCTCGTCAAAAATAATAAGGGTTTTTTCCGGCAGAATCTTCTGTCCGGTTGCCATCATCAAATTCTGTAAAATCCGGTCTACATCTTTTGTGGTTTCAAAAAATTGCTTGTACTCTTCGTTTTCATCAAAGTTGAAATAGGCAGTATTTTCGTAGTAGCGTTTGCCGAATTCTTTCAGAATCCAAGTTTTACCTACTTGGCGCACGCCTTTCATAATCAGAGGTTTGCGATAGGGAGAATTTTTCCATTTCAGCAGTTTTTTTAAAATCATTCGTTCCATGTACACCCTCCTCACACTTTTATACTAGATTTAGTGTAAATTAATCACACTTTTATTATATATAAAAACATCAAAAACACAAGTCGGATCATGAAATTATATGTATTTCAAGGCGGCTCAATCACATTATTATTGACAGTTTTGGTCGGATTGCTTTGGAAATCAAAAGGAGCAGATTTTATATCTATTGCAGAAAAAAATATGAAAAATAAAGTTTAAAATATTTGCCGAGTTTTTTAAAAAACTTGCCGAATTTTTTTAAAAACTTGCCGAGTTTTTACCTAATATTTGCCGAATTTTTTTTTGCATTATCTAAGAAAAAAGACGATAACTTATTGAGAAATCCGCCACAGGTTGAACAATGACACTATTCCTGCTGATACAACAGTCAGTCTAGCTAGACACAGCGGTCATCCTAGCTTGGCTTAAAGCTCAGACTAGACGTGTTGCTCTGACTGAAACGTGTTTCCGTAGAACGTGTGACGGTTGCACTTTGGGATGAGGGTGGGGTACTGGGGGAGTGTCTGTACTACTCTATAATGCGGACGTCTGTGGCTCTGCCGTTTTTGTCTTTTGTGTCTGTGCCCTCCGGGTTGGGGAGTTTAGCTACCAAAAAGTCTACCTTTGTGTTTTTGGTAAGGCTTTTGGGCTTAAAGTCTTTGTTTATTTCTCCAACGTAAAAAAAGTAGTCGCCGTCGTCAGCTTCTATGATTCTGTAAGCTTTGAATGTCTTTTTGATAACGCCGGTTTTGCGCTCGGAATGGGAAAGTCCCGATTCGAGTTTTTCTACAAAGTAAGTAGGCGGATGTTTACCGTCATCGTATACTTTGAAGATGTTTTCAAAAGAAGAAATAAAGGATTTAACGGATTTTTCTCCGTAGTTTTTGACGTTAAAGTCGGGCTTTTTGTTCAATACGGATTCCCAAAATCGACCTAACAACACGGCATTGCTATTGTTATAGGAAGGAGTCATATCAAAAGCCTGCTCTAAAAACTTTTCCAGGGCAAATTCCGTCAGTTCGGAATCTTCTGTTTTGTCTTGTGCCAACATGTCTTCTTCGTCAATATATTCAAGTTCATCAAAGTAGCGAAACTCGTTGCAGGATTGAATCCAAATGGGTTGGCATTTTCCTTTGTCTCCCACACCGATAACTTTTTTTCCTCGGTTTCTTAATTTGCGGCTTAAGGAGTGATAGCCGTTATCGGAAGCTACGATGGCAAAAATATCGATTTCGTCGTGTTCAATGGCAAGTTCCACAGCGTCCATCATCAGTACTTTATCGACGGCTTGTTCCTGTTTGTGGTGAAACTGATGAATGGCGGTAATGGGCGTTTGGGAAATCTGTTTTTCCCATTTTTTCATGTTGGGAGAAGACCAATCGGCATAGGCTCTTTGATACAACACATCTCCCTGTTTAGACAAAAAGGAAATTATTCCGGGAACAACTTCTGCAGAAACGTTTTCGGCATCAAAAAATACGGCTATTTTACTCATCGTACCACTCCTTTATGGTTCTATACATGTTTCCATTTATAGGGCGTTTTGAGTGTACCGTAATTTTCTGTTTGTTTGAAGATGTTCCCGGCTTGTGTGTTCATCTCAATCCTTTCATCCGTTCTTTTCTAAATAGAATCCCCATACGCAGTTGGAGAACTCTCCAGCGGCAAAGCGGTAATTCTGCCCGTCAATCTCCACCTGCCAGACCTCAAAGATATGGTCTTGGTGGTAAATCGGGTCTTGGACTTTTACTCGCTTTCCGGTGGTTTGCCAGTCGTAGTCAAAGATATTTACCCCGAATAATTCACAATTACCGTCTATCCCTGATTTTACAAATTCCCAAGCCATTTTACTCCTTATAATCCTGTACGCTGCCAGCCATCTAAACGCTCCTGCACCGCGTCGATCATCCAGTCCTCGCCCACACGCTTCATGAGGAAGCGGCGGTCAAAGCCGGTGTTTTTCTCTCTTGTGTAAATATAGAGTTTGTTTTTAGTAATTTGCTCTGCATCGATAAACTGCTCTCCGAAATAAGTTCCCGAATGAGAAATTGAAAGTCCCAAGGGACGATAACCTGCACGCGGTTTTTCGCTCACATATTTCTCCCAGATTACCATAATTCGCGGCTCTACCTCATTATTTTCAAACCCCACTTGTTCCACAAACTGTTCCCATGCGGTCATTTCTTCAAAGAATGCGGTGAGAACTTTGCGACATTCTTCTGCCGCCTGCTCGTCCAATGCGACAGGCTTTTTTGCTTTTTCCCTCTGAACCTTTGAAAAATGCTCCATTTGTTCCTTAGAAAATTGCTTATGTACGACAGGTTCAATCCTATTGTTATCAGCAACGGCAAGCAATCCCTCATAAGTGACAGCGGTAT
>JAHLFV010000185.1 GCA_018883625.1 Candidatus Treponema excrementipullorum | reverse complement strand
TTTTTCGGCTCCGCCGTAAATAGCGGAAAGTTTTGAGTCTTTCTTTATGTTGACGGAAGAAGCCCCCAATTTTATGATCCCTGCTGCTACCAATCCCAGCTGCTCTTCCGGCAAACTTATAACAGGATGCTCCGATTGCTGCACAAATTCCGTGGAATCGGCATCTTCCCAATGCAAAAGATTTCTTGCTGCTTCAATAGCCATTAACTGCATACCGAAATTTATTCCCAAGAAAGGGATATTGTGTTCTCTGGCATAGCGCACCGCAGCCAACATACCTAAAAAGCCTCGCTGACCGTAACTATCCGGTACCACCAAACCGTCTATATCGGCAAAATAGGAAGATATATCTGTATCTGTTTCCAAATTTTCCGCATCAATCTTTTTTAATTCCAATTTTACATTCCAACCGGTAACGGCAGCATGAAGCAATGCTTCTCTTACGGATTTATAGCAATCGTCTTGAAAATTTTGCTTACCCAAAATACCGATAACGATTTTCTTCTTGGGATTATTAAAATTATGAAGGAAATTCTCCCATGGACTTAAATCACAGTTGTCTGAAGAAAAGCCCAATCGACTTAAAATCTTTTTGTCTACTCCCTGTCGGTAAAACTCCAAAGGAAGTTCGTAAATGGTATTGTGCACATCGATAGAAGTAAAAACAGCACCGGGTTCCACGTTGCAGAATAATGCTATTTTTTTCCGCAGATCTTCATCCAAAGGACTTTCTGCCCGGCACAGCAACACATCCGGTTGAATACCGATTTCCTGCATTTGTTTAACTGAGTGCTGAGTAGGCTTTGTTTTTAACTCTCCCCCAAACAACATGGGTACTAAAGTAAGATATACGGAAAGAGCATTATTTTTCCCCAGCTCCCGAATAAGCTGCCGGGCAGCTTCAAGAAAAGGAATCAACTCAATATCCCCTACAGTTCCTCCAATTTCTACGATAACAACATCGGCTCCCGTTTGGGCTCCAACTGTTAAAATACGACGCTTTATTTCGTCGGTAATATGAGGGATGACCTGAACCGTACGACCGTTATAGCGACCGGCGCGTTCGTTACTGATAACTTCGTTGTAGATTTTACCCGTAGTCACGGAATTTAACTTTGATAAAGATACATTGGTAAACCGGGAATATGTTCCTAGATCCAAATCAGTCTCCGCACCGTCTTCTGTAACAAAAACTTCTCCGTGCTGATGGGGACTCATATTTCCTGCATCTACATTGATATAGGGATCGCACTTCATCATGGCCACTGAAAGTCCGTGACATTCCAAAAGACTACCGATAGAAGATGCGGCAACACCTTTTCCTAAACTTGAACACACTCCGCCTGTTACTATAATGTACTTACTCATGGGCTGATTTTCTAATTAAAAGGCACTTTTGTCAAGATAAGGCTCTTTTCCTGTAAAGGATTACGCCAGGGATACAGTATCTTCTTTGATTTCTTTCCGTCACATTTTCATCAAAAATCAATTATTTTTTGACACATATTTTTCTTGCATTCCCGATTTATAGATGATATAATCTAAAATAGGACAAATTGACTAATTTAAGATATGCTCAGAGGGACAATTAATGAAAAGTATTCGTGTCATTTTTCTTTCCATGACAATTTCCGTCACAACGCTTTTGGTTTTTATTACATCATTTGTAAATTTTCAATATATGAGGGCGGAAATTCTTGAAAACATTGAGTCCCAGGTTACAAATAAGACCATACTTTCCGCAAATAAAGCGGATACATGGCTAAAAGAAAGAATTGCGGAAGTAGAAACTTTAGCAATTACACCTATTGTTACGTCCTTGGATTACGAAGACATCAATGAGTTTTTGACAAACAGTTTAGGCTCCATGGGCAATTTACAAGAATACAGCAGTTTTTGGATTGCAGACTTGGAGGGTAACTGGTATTCACAATCAGGTAAAACAGGAAATGTAAAATCAGAAGCATACTTTACTGATGTAATAAATAAACGGAGAACCGTAGTTTCTCAGCCTCATTTTGGCGTAGTAGAACGCATTGAAGTTATAACCATAGCAACCCCTGTAAAAATTTCGGGAGAAATAGTTGCCGTGTTGGGAGGAAATGTAAAACATACAGAAGTTATAAAACTAGCTGTATCGGAAAAAGTGGGAGAAACGGGGACCTGCGGTTTGTATGCCCAAAACGGAGACCTTATTGCCGACAGAGATTCTTGGTTTTCTGTAATTTCCAATTTATTTAACAGAGGTAACAGTGAGGAGTCACAGCAAGCTACCACACAGACATACAATCTCTTTCAAGATGAGAGCAATCCTGTTCATGCACTGGCATCAACTTTTACTTCTCAAGACAACAGTACAGCAATTGTGGATATAGACGGTAAATCAGAATTTGTTTCTCATGCAAAACTCTCTACAGTGGATTGGATTTTGGTTACTACTGTAGAAACAGCAGAATTTATGGGTTCTCTTTCTTCATTACTTACCACAAACTTGATTCTTTTTTCAATTCTGTTGGCACTGATGGCTGTGATTTTAAGTGTTTTGGTCAGCCGATTGGTATCAAGTCCTTTGAAAAAACTCCACAAGGCAACATTGGAACTTACCAGCGGAAGTGCAGATTTAACAAAACGCATTAAACTCAACTCTCTCAGGGAAATCAACAGCTTGGCAGACGGCTTTAACGCTTTCACAGAAAAAGTACAAAACATTGTTTCCGGTATTCACTCATCAAAAAATCACTTAACAGAAGTTGGTGAAGAACTTCACGTCAGTACAGAAGAAACAGTTACCGCAATTAATCAAATTGCAGACAATGTACAAAGAGTCAGACAAGATATTACAAAACAGACAAATTCCGTTACAGAAACAGTTGGTGCTGTAAATCAAATTGCATCCAACATCTTATCTTTGGAAAACATGATTGAAAATCAATCTACTCAAGTAACAGGGGCATCCTCCTCAATAGAAGAAATGTTGGCAAATATATCTTCAGTTAACAATTCTGTTGAACAGATGACTAATTCCTTTGATACTCTTTCCGATGACATTAAACTGGGAAATGAAAAACGTTCTGAGCTAAACCAAAAACTTGTTGAAATAGAAAAACAGTCTGTTATGTTGCACGAAGCAAACCAAGTTATTGCTTCCATAGCGAACCAGACAAACCTCTTAGCTATGAATGCAGCTATTGAAGCAGCTCATGCAGGTAGTGCCGGTAAGGGATTCAGTGTTGTTGCCGATGAAATACGTAAGCTTTCCGAAACCTCATCAAAACAGTCTAGAACGATCAGGGATCAGCTGTCAAAGATCCACACATCTATAGAAAATGTTGTTACTGTTTCAGAAGACTCCAGTAAAGTGTTTGAGGATATTTCCCGAGAAATTCAAACTACCAATGTTTTGGTCCACCAAATTCAGGCAGCTATGACAGAACAGACTATCGGTTCACAGCAGATCGGTGAAGCTCTCCGTTCCGTAAATGACAGCACCTTTGAGGTAAAAACCGCTTCAAAGGAGATGTCCGCCGGAAACAAACAGATTTTGTTGGAAGCTCAACACCTACAGGAAATTACGAGAGAAATTGAAAACAGTATTTCCGTAATAAATACAAACACAGAACAAATACACCTAAGAGGGGATGCTCTATCTTCCATCTCCGATACGGTAAAGAAAACCATCAGCGAGATATCAGAAAAGTTGGAGCAATTTCAGGTATAGGTGCGTGGCGGTTCAGAAAGAATCGCTACCCTATAATTCTTCTTTAGGAAAGAAGTCAGTTTTAGGCGCACCGCAAAGAGGGCATATCCAGCTATCTAAGAGATCTTCAAAAATCGTTCCGGGAGCAACGTCTCCCTCTTTATCTCCTCGTTGAGAGTCATACACATATCCGCATACAGAGCATTCATATTTCATACAAAAATAATACTCTACAAAAATCAATTATGCAATAAAAAACTATACAATTTTTTAGGACATTGCATGTATCATATCTGGAACTATTTTAACAAGGAATCCAATTCCTGATTCAGTCTCAAATATTCCTCATTGGAAGAGTCTAGGGAGACAACTTGTTTTAAATAATACTGAGCTTTTCGGTAATCGGCTTTTTTATAATAATACACATATAACTCAAACAACGGTTCTATATTTCGTGGGTTTGCCGTCAAACTTTGACGTAAAGCTGCCAGTTTTTCTGTATCAGAATTTGTCATAAGACTTTGCTGATAGTAGAGAAAACTTTTAAATGAAGAAGAAGCCGAAGGAAGATATGTAGAGATAAGTGACTGAGCTGTTGCGTAATCTTTTTTTGACACTAAAACCCTAATATAGCTTTCCTTTACAGCTTCCGAATCGGGATATTCTTCGTACAGTGCCTCTATAATTTGAGAAGCCTCTTTGGTATAACCTAACCCTATACAAGCCCGAACATGGAGCAACTTAGTTTCCAAAGAAGGAGCTTCCTCTCCCAGCAGGGTTTTGGTGGTATTGTACGCTTCATTCCAATTTTCCGATTCGATGTTTTTTTGTGCCAAAATGTATAATGCTCCTTGGTTTCCCGGATCTTTTTCCAAAACCATTTCGGCAAAATCACTGGCTTCTAAACCGGCTATTTTTCTTTTGGAAGATGAAGCCAAAGAAGCTGCAGCTAAAAGGACATCGTAATCGTTAGGATATAATTCAAGGGCTTGTTCCACACTGGATGCGGCAGCTATTGTATTTTTATTCCATTCCAATTGGACCCGAGAACGTAAAAGCAAATACTCTTTTGCTTTTTTGTCTGTGCGGGCGTACAAATCCAAAAGCGTAGAAGCTTTGACATAGTCTTTTTGTTCTACCAAAATTTTTATTCGCAAAAGAATATATTCGGCATTGGTAGAATCCTGCTGCAATACCTGAGCAATGTAATCTTCCGCCTTTGCATAATCTCCCACGTAGTATAACGATTTAGCACATAATTTTAGCAAGTCCAAATTTTGAGGATATTTTTTCAGTAAGTTTTCTGCTTCTCTGTACACATCCCCGTAATTTCCCAAACTCAGTTTTACATTGATAGCTCTGTAGCAACATTCAAAACAATCTCTGTCTAACTCTATGGCTCTGGAATACATTTTGAGGGCTTCCGAATAATTTCCCATGGATTCATGCAAGTATCCCAACATATATAAAACGAGGACGGAATTATCGTTCATTTTGAGAGCAGAATTCAAATCTTCTAAAGCCTGAGGGTAATAGGATGTATCTGTACTGGAAGAAAATAAAACAAGAGAAGGTAAAACAGTGGTAAAAAAGTCATATTTTCCTGTATTTTCATCATAGAGTCCGCTTTTTGCCGTAGCAATAGCCTCGGTGTACACATTGGGACTTATATCTTTCGGTTTTTCTATATATGTGGTTTCACTAACCCACACCGTGGACATTATCTCAGAAGCAATAGTCAGTATAACCTTCTCTTTATCTGTCATAATACCGGAGTTTTTTACTTTGGTAACTGCTTGGCGAAGATACTTGGGACTTCCGATTTCCATGTTAGTCATAATGCCCGGATCTGGGAAAGAAAAAAAACCGTTATTTTTACCGGGCACATAAAGAGAGGTAATTTCAGAGGGGACAAATTCTCCGCTACCGCTTTTTGGGGTACTAGAACATGAGAAAAGAAAAAATACTACTGTAATAATCCATAGAATAACTGTCTTACCTTTCTTTCCCACAAAATAAATCCTCGGATTCTTCGTCGTCAATATCATCCAATTTGATAATTTTTTGTTTTTTTATGTAAAACAAAAGAATCAAGCCCATTCCTGCAATAATAAAAAATACAGGCCACCACTGACTAACAAGATTTATCAAGGGAGCCACAATAATATCCAAGGAAAACAGCAAAAAGATAAAACCTAAAATCAGAGAAAAAATTGCCAAAATTACATAAGAAAACTTTATTTTCTGATGGACAACGATAAAAGAAAAAATTAAAGACAGTCCAGCGTTTATCAGAATAACGGGCCACAACAAATTCATGCCAAAGGGAATAATACCTACATCTATAAACAGCACCAAGGCACCTGTCAAGGTAAAAAACAGACCCAAAGTAATAACACTTTTTTTCACAGTCCCTGACATAGACAGATAAAATCCCAAAGCTCCCAAAAATAACAGTAAACCGGAAGGCAGAAGATGATCTGCTATGGAAGCTTTCTTCAGAAGCAATACCAATAGGAAAAAGCCACCTAAAATAAACAATATTCCCAAGGCCAAAAAACTAGAAATAAATTTTGATTTTCCCTGTTCCGTATTCTTATTTTTAGATGACATACACACTCCTCTCAATAGAATACACCAAGAAAGGCGTCTTGCCAATAACTTATGACCATGATAAAATAAAAAAATGCGATTACTAAAAACAATATTTTATAGTTTTTTTTTACCCTTATTTTTAGTAACTTTTGCCGGCTGTCACACCGAGTTAAGTAAACTTGAAGAAACCCAGAATCAGCTTTTTACCCTTCTGACAGAACAGGACTTACCTCAAGAAAGTAAATATACGGTTATCAGCCGATATGCTAACAACTTGTTGGCAGAGAAAAAATACAATGATTTGCTGATTTTTTTATCCAGTTACGTGGAAAACAATCCCGATGATATGTACAATGTCTACTGGCTTTTAATGTTGGCACATACTTATTTACAGCTTGAAGCAGAGCCCATGGCAGAATACTATTTTGATCGAATTATCAGTACATGCCAAGATTTAACGGTGCGGGGAGAATCCATCCACTTTTTGTGTCTGAAAAACTTGATCCAAATCAGTACGAATCCGGCCAACAGAATCACCTATCTTAACCAGATGATTACCCAGTTTCCAGAAAAAGTTAATATTACAGAGCTTTACTACCGTTTGGCAGTTGAATACGAAAATCAGGGAGAGTGGGATAAAGCTTTGGAATCTTACTCCAACTTCCTATCCCAACCTGATGCTTTGTCTATTCAGATTCCCGGAGCCCCCAACGCCTACAATCAGGCTCAGCAATTGGTAGACTTTAACGCCTCTCCCAAAGACTGGACCTTTGAAACTCTGGAGGAGTTGGAAACCGCTATAAAGCGGGCTATTACAAACTACAATTATCGTCAGCTTGACTCCTATAAATCCAAGGTAAACTTTTTTGCCATGTCATGGAAACAGGATGAATACGACACAAATAGTCAAAAAGACTTTTCCATGCGAGGATACATGACGGGAAATCGTATCCGCTACAGTGCGGAACTGGATGAAGCTTCCAATCCTAACGAAGCTTATCTACGAACTTGGGGATGGAGCGACTATGTACCTGTGTGGTATCTTTATTTCAGAAAGGTCAACTTTCCCATTGATCCAGAGATTCACGGACGATGGGAATGGGCCGGTATTTATTACGGTGAAATGCTATGAGATATCATCTTATCCGGAAAGGATATGCTTATGGGGACCGAAAACTTTCCGATTGTGCTGACCGGTACAGTCCTGTACGTTTTTACCGTGACAGTCACATCAAACCAAGATATCTTTGTATCGTGGCAATTTTTCTTTTTGTTACCTTAGGAGTTTATCCAACTGCCGATACGGAACAGGAACAACAACAGCAAAAAGATACACTTTCCCCCGATTCCTCGCTACAGCTGGCATCCGTTGAAGACTTTCATGCAGTGGAAATAAACAAAGACACCGTTTCCCCGGAGGAGCTTTCTCAAAGTGTTGCTTTGCACACAGAGTTGGAGCTTTTTCTGACTCCCGTAGAACAGGAAGATTTGCAAAAATACCTTAAAGAATTTCAAAGTAACTTTGGAATACAGTGGCTTACAAATACTTTAGAAGCGGGAGCCCCCTATCGACCCTATATCAGGCAAAAGCTGGAAGAAGCCGGATTACCCATGGCTCTTGAATATCTACCTGTAATCGAATCGGAATATAAAACCACTGCAAAATCCCGTTCCGGTGCTTTGGGAATGTGGCAGTTCATGGAAAACAGTATAGACGGACTTTTAATGAAAAACGATTGGGTAGACGAACGATTAGACCCTTGGAAATCAACAGATGCTGCCATAAAAAAACTTCAGGATAATTACAACTGGTTTCAGGATTGGTCCTTAGCTTTAGCTGCCTATAACGCCGGCGCCGGTGCAATTAACAGACTTTTGGTACGGTACGATATGAAAAATTACTGGGAACTGGCAGAATCAAACAAATTATCCACCCAAACAGAACTCTATGTCCCTAAATTTCTGGCTGTGGCAGAACTGGTATTAAATGAAGAACAGTACGGGTTAACTTTTCCCAAAGTTACAGCAGAAGACGCCGTTCAATGGGATGAAGTGGTTACTGAGAAGTCTGTTTCTCTTAACGCCCTTGCCCAAGCTATGAACTTAGATTTGAGTATTTTGGAGTTTTTAAATCCCGCTTTACTGCGAGGAAGGACACCGCCTTTAACAAGATATACGATTCGTGTTCCTCGGGGCACAAAAGAAGAAGCGGAAGAAGTTATGAAAACCCTCAAAGTCCCTTCCAGAGAAGAAACCTACACCGTGGTAAAAGGAGATACTCTTTGGGGAATTTCCCGCCGTTTCGGTGTAACTGTGGATGATATTTGCGATGCCAATAACATTAAGGAAAATGCAATTTTATCTATAGGGAAGGTATTATATATTCCGATAATTGAATGAGGTCGCAGGTGAAAAAGATTTCCTTATACATGATAAAAAAATGCTGTTACGTGTTCTTTTTTTTAATTTTAAGCAACGGAGTTTTTGCTCAATCGGTAACATCATCCAGTACCGTTGACTGGACGAAAAATAGCTTTACCTCCACAGTCAACTTTGACATGGAAGCAGCGAATCTTTCCTTTCCTACAGGAAAAACAGTGGCTGTCAACAAAATGAATATGTATTTGCCTCTCATGATAAAAGATCCCTTGTTGGCTTTAAAAGTGGATTCTTCCAACATGATGGGTGACTTGGTTATCAGGGATGAAGTTCCCTTTGACAACATTTCCAGCCTCATAAAAAATGCAAAGAGAATCCCGGGTGTTTTCAGCCGCAACGGTATGGAATTGACTATGGATCACGACTTAGACATGTTAACCCTCAGTTCTTTATTGGTTCGTCACACTTATCCTTACTCTGCTTATCCGCCTATCGAACAAACAGCTACAAGAGAGTATACCGGTATCATTATAGATGCCCGAGGAGCTTTACCTGTACAAGGGGAATTTGTAGAAGATGAGACAGAACCGTGTTTCTTCCCCAAAGTATGGGACGAACAGATGAACCTCATTTACGAAAAAAATATGGTGCAGCCCACTGTAGCCCAGAATCAAGGAATTATTCATTATGATTACTCCAGCGATGAAAGTCGATACAAAGACAGAGTCGGAAACGATCCTTTGCGCATACGGGCAAGAAAAGTATACGGAGTATATCGCACCGACCCTGTTATATCTAGAAAAGACGCTTTACGGATTTTATCTCTACCTGAAAACATGGAACTTTTAAGCCAGGGAAAAGTCGTTATTTTGTTAGACAAAGAAAATCTCATATATCCCGCTACTGCCCCTGATAAGGATGCAGCTTATTATGTTGCTTTACGGGAGTTAAAGTCTTACACATACACCGATAAGGTTCCAGATGTTACCATTGACGATACCTACAGAGGTTTGCAGATTTCTATACAAAATCTGCAGTTTGTTGCCGACTCTTCAGAATTATTACCGGGAGAAGAGCAACGCCTTGATGAATTGGCAGAGATGGTAAAAACCGTAACAGACATGGGTAACTTTACCATATCCGTTGAAGGTCACACGGCTAGTGTCGGTAAACCTACCGGTGAAATGGAGTTGTCACTGCAGCGTGCCAAAGCCATTATGGATGCCCTACAGCAACGGGGAGTTGATACAACAGATTTCACCTACAAAGGCTTTGGAGGTACCGTTCCCATAGGAGATAACTCAACGGATGAGGGACGAGCTATGAACCGCCGTGTAGAAATTATGGTTATTCCTAAAACTACTTACGTTCAAAGAAGTCCCGATGCCTTACCGGAAAATTAAAAGGTAACCCAGGCTGTCCCGGAAGTGCTAAAAAACTTCAAAGGGACAGTCTTTTTTTTTAGTTTCGTGTCGTTTTTTTTATTTTTTTTACCATAATTAAAATATGAAAAACACATATCTTTTTTTTCTGATTCCGGTTTTATTGTTATCGGCCTGTTCGCAGGAAACAGGATTACACTCCCCTTCTCCCCGGCAGACTCAGGTATTTTATTTACCAGAGTACCCGGAGAACTACCCTCCATTGGCCGGTTGGAAGACGGTTCTGTTTTCTCAAGGTACGATACAGACAAAGTTTTTACCTCCTCAAACAAAAGAAGTGGAATTCATTGTAAAACGAAACAATGTAACCCCATTCCTTGCTTATCCCATAACAGAAACACCTTTTTCAGAAGAAAGCGCAACATTTTTCTTTCCGGCCGGTTGTATGTATCCGTACACAACAAAATCCGCTTGGACAGATGGCTACGGAGCTCAATTGGCTATGGAACTACTGCAACGATTTCCTACAGAACATAAACGTATACAAAGTTTTAATTGGAATAAACTGCAAGCCTTCATACAAAAAAAATCTCAAGACTACAAGGCTAAAGACAAGTTTTTTTCACCTTGGCTTATTAACAAAGAAAAACTTATTTCAGACATCCTTCGGGGTAAAGCTACAACATATTCTTTTCAGTTTGCGGAAACAGCGTATGTTCCCGTCTCTACTGCCGGACTAGGACAGCTCTACTATAGATACATACCTCAACTCCCTGTTGTAGCAGAGCAAGATATAACGGTACTTGTCACTGTCCCCAAAGAAGAAAATTTTTCCCATAGCGAGGATAATATGTACTTAACAGAAAAGGGAATATTTTCTGTAATGGGCAGAAAAAATCAGAATGGACTACTTGTCACAAGACAAATTGAAGAGTACACTGTATATTGATGAATCTGTTAAAATATTTCCGGACCATTGCTTTGGTTGTGTTTCCCATGTTGTTTTTGCTTTCATGTGGTGACAACTCTGTACCACCTATGACAGAAATCAGCTTATTAAAAGCTCATCAGTGGTACTATTTCTCACCACTAGGCTTATTCCCTGTGGATGCCCCTCAACAGGCCCCGGAAGTGGCAGCAAAACCTTGGACAGAAGCCATCCGATTAGCCAATGCAGGAAGCAGTTCCACTGACAACTGCGGTGTAGTAAATCGCCTAGGAATTATGGATTTTTCTTCAGGTAAGCCTACTTTATACAGAGATCCGGCTATTTTTCAACATGTTACGGTAGATACCTTGGTTTTTACCAAAGATGGTCCTATTTTTAATCTGTACCAAAACGACTATTTTAATAAGCAACAAACTTCGGAAAAAAAACAGCGCCCTCTTTTAGTAAAGTATGACAAATATTCCAAACTATGTATCCCTGTTTTGACCTATGAAGATTTAGATTTGCCGGGTAATGCACAGATAACAAGTATAATTCCTCAAAAAGGTAGCTGGCTGGCAACAGTAAAAACTACACACAATGACAGAGTAGATTTTTCCTACATAAGTTTTTCAACCGTTAATGAAGATGGTTCCATTCCTACTCCCGCAAATATTGCATTGACAAAAAAAGAAATCAGCAACACAGAATTCAGGAATGCACAACAACCGCTAAAATTATCTATGGCGCCGGAGGCCTTGCAACTGCTCTTTGCTCAGGTTCCTCATACCTTTGAATTTTATCTTACAAGCAAAGAGGAAGGTCAAATTGCTCCCGTAATATATGATAACACTTCTCAACAATCTTTGGGACAGTATATTTTTCAGGGATATTCCTACGTCTCATCAAAAGGAGCCGTAGCTCTTTTTTCCGACGGTACTACCTATATCTCTAAAAGTCTTTTGTATACGGACGGCTTGCAACAAGCAGAAGAAGTTATCGCGTTCCTACTGCCAAAATTGCCGGCTGGATTCATCTATGGAGACTTTACCATCTCCGGCGATACATTGTACGCTGCATGGGAAGAATCAGACTTTTATAAAACAGGTAGATCAGGTTTAATTGCCGTAAATTTACGGGAAATCGGAAAAAAATTAGAAAAAGAATAAAAACTTACGATTTTTTTTGGTCAGGGGATTTTGACCTAACGTTTCCGATAAAAACATTTGGTTGCCTGAGATTACCCCTGTATCTTTCGGACCGGTTTCTTCTGTAAAAGTAAAGGTTTCAGTAGCACCGGGATCAGTCATGGATAAAATCACCAAAGACAACTGCCCTTCTTCGGCAGCAGGATCACCTCGCAACACTTTACCGGAAAGAGAAGCTTTTTTCCCGGCGTTAGTACCGGAAATAAGAAATGTGTTGTCTTTATAAAACTCTGCTTTTAATTTAATGGGAGAACCGTAACTGACAAAATCTGCTTCCCAAGCGGAAATAACATGTTTAGACTCCCATAAAGAAACGAGCCGAGAACATGCCGTCAAGCTACAAATCAATGCAACAACAGCCACAGTCGCAAAACACTTTTTCACGGTAACTTCCCCCTATTCGGCATTAAAATTATCAGTTTTCTACCACAGACGCATAAAACGGTATAGAAAAACAGGAAGGGAGGCTCAAAAGCTATCCTCCCTTCTGATCAATCTTATAAGTCTACAGAATGATTGCGTACATTATCCAACAGATACTGTTTAAACTCCTCCACAGTCATAACTTTTTGAGGAGCACCGTTTCTGAAACGAACGGCAACAGTTCCCTCCGCCATTTCCTTTTCACCTACAACCAACATGTAAGGAATCTTTTGGGTTTGGGCAAATCTGATCTTTGCGTTCATTCTGTCGTTGCCTAAGTCTGCACTGACTCTCAAATCGGCATCTGTCAAAATTCCTGCAACTTTTTCAGCATACTCGTTAAATGAGGGAGCTACAGGTATTACCACCGCCTGCTGATAGTGTAACCAAGGTGGGAAAGCTCCGGCAAAGTTTTCTATCAAAATACCGATAAATCGCTCCAAAGACCCCAAAACAGCTCTGTGCAACATTACCGGGTGATGTCTGCCGTTATCGTCCCCGATGTATTCTGCATTAAGCCGTTCCCCGGAAGGCAACTGGTAGTCAACCTGAATAGTACCGCATTGCCATTCCCGTCCCAAAGCATCCACCAAAGTAAACTCAAGTTTTGGTCCGTAGAAAGCACCCTCACCCGGCTGAATTTCGTATGTCAAGCCAGCTTGTACACAGGCATCTGCCAAAGCTGCCTCTGCTCTGTCCCAAGTAGCATCGTCACCTACCCTCAGTTCCGGTCTAGTAGAAAATTTAACGGAAATCTTATCATCACCAAACCCGAAATCCTTGTACATATCTTTTAACAAATCACAGAATTTTTTTACTTCGGAAGGAATTTGTGCCTCGGTACAGAAAATATGACCGTCATCCTGTACAAAGCCTCGAACACGCATAATACCGTGGAGAGCTCCCGATGCTTCATTTCTTGTACAAGAACCGAATTCTGCCATACGTAAAGGCAAATCCTTATAGGAACGGAGACGGTTTTTGAAAATTTCCACGTGACCGGGACAATTCATAGGTTTGAGGGCAAAAAGCCGTTTTTCACTTTCGGTAATAAACATATTTTCCCGGTATTTTGCCCAGTGTCCAGAACGCTCCCACAAAGTTCTGGGCATAACAAAGGGAGTATTTACTTCCACATACCCGTCTTTACGAATTTTTTGACGGACATAATCCCGGATGGTAGAATAAATTGTCCAACCATTGGGGTGCCAAAAAATTTCCCCGGGATTTTCTTCATCGATATGAAACAAATCCAGTTCCTTACCTAGTTTTCTGTGATCCCGTCGTTCAGCCTCTGCCAACATATCCAAATAGTTCTTTAAGTCAGCAGGCTTTTCCCACGCTGTACCGTAAATACGGGTAAGCATAGGGCGTTTTTCATCTCCTCTCCAATATGCTCCCGCTGTCTTCATAATTTTGAAAGCTTGAGGATTAATATCTTTTGTACTTTCCACGTGCGGACCGCGGCACAAATCCGTAAAATTACCCTGATTGTATACAGAGATTTGGACATCTTCCGGCAAGTCGTTGATCAATTCAACCTTGTAAGGCTGGTCGGCAAACATCTTTAATGCTTCTTCTCGGGAAACTTCCCGTCTTTCAAAAGCATGAGGTTCTGACACGATTTTACGCATCTCTTTTTCTATTAAAGGAATATCTTCCTGCGTAATGGGACGTGTCAATTCAAAATCATAATAAAATCCATTATCTATGGAAGGCCCGATAGCTACTTTTGAACCGGGAAAAAGTTTTAAAACAGCCTCTGCCATAACATGGGAAGTACTGTGACGGATTATTTCCAGTTTTTCATTCTGTTGTTTTGACATTCTGACACCTCTCATCGTATATTACGCTATCTGTAGAGGATATAACGGTTAGCCCCCAATGTCAAGATAAGGCGATTTTTTCAACGCAGTAAATTTCTCTATGATATTTTCCATATCGAAAGATTTTTTTCTTGATAGTTTTTTCCCTATTGATTATCATGGTTCCGAATAATAAAAGAGAGGACTTCATGGACATAATAAAAAGGACAGGAAAAACGGAAAAATATAACGGAAAAAAAATCATTAACGCCATTGCAAAATCCTTTAACAGCACCGGTCGACAGATTTCCGGGGAAGAGTTATCGGCCCTTTTAAAGCGCGTAGAAGAAAAGCTGGAAAAACAGGAAGTAAAATCTGTCGAAAAAATTCAAGACTTGGTTGAACTTTCCTTGATGGAAGCCGGATATTACGAAGAAGGTAAACGGTATATTCTTTTCCGGCAAAAGCGTTTTGAATTCCGCAAAGCTCGGGGAGAACTTTCTGCTTTGATCCGGCCGGCTGAAGATGGCAGCGATGGCGGACTAGATAAAATTTTTGCTTCCATTCAAAAGACATTCCAAGAAGATGTATATTCTCTCACTATACTGAAGGCTAAATTTATTTCTTTTGCGAAAGAAAACATGAGCAGAGATGAGCAACTGCAAGCTCTTGTCCGTTCGGCTTCAGAATTGGTCAGTCCGGAAGCTCCCAAATGGGAATATATAGCCGGTCGTCTTCTTAATTACAGTTTCAGACAAAAACTGAATAAAGATATGGCAACCTTGGGAATCACCGGTTTTTACGAAAAACTGTCATATCTTGTAGGGGAAAATTTATACGGAGACTATATTCTTCACAATTACACTAAGACTGAAATAGAAGAGGCAGAAACCTTTATCGTTCCCGAGCGGGATAATTTATTTACTTTTTCCGGACTGGATTTACTCTTAAAACGATACGTTATCAGAACAAGAAAACATATTCCTCTTGAAACTCCTCAAGAAATGTTTTTAGGTATTGCGCTTCACTTGGCAATGAAAGAAACCAACAATCGTATGAACTGGGTAAAACAATTTTACGATATTCTTTCAAAAATGGAAGTTACCATGGCGACTCCAACACTGGCCAATGCCAGAAAACCGTACCATCAGTTATCTTCCTGCTTTATAGACACCGTACCGGACAGTTTGGATGGGATTTACCGCTCCATCGATAACTTTGCAAAAGTTTCCAAGTTTGGTGGCGGTATGGGGATGTATTTCGGTAAAGTTCGGTCTGTAGGTTCTTCTATCCGAGGATTTGAAGGGGTAGCAGGAGGTGTTATCCGATGGATACGTCTTGTGAACGACACTGCCGTAGCTGTAGACCAACTGGGTGTAAGAACAGGTGCCGTTGCCGTATATCTTGATGCATGGCACAAGGATTTACCTGAGTTTTTGGCACTGCGAACAAATAACGGGGACGAACGGATGAAAGCCCACGACGTATTTCCTGCAGTATGTTATCCTGATTTGTTTTGGAAAATGGCAAAAGAGGATTTAAATCAACAATGGTACCTTATGTGTCCTCACGAAATATACATGGCAAAAGGTTACCACTTGGAAGATTTTTGGGGAGAGGAATGGGAAAATCGCTATTTTGACTGCGTTCACGATAATCGTATAACAAAACGGGCAATTTCATTAAAAGATCTTGTCCGGTTAATATTGAAATCTGCAGTAGAAACCGGTACACCATTTGTGTTTAACCGTGACACAGTAAATCGGGCAAATCCTAATGCCCATAAAGGAATGATTTACTGTTCAAACCTCTGTACGGAAATTGCACAAAATATGAGTGAAATTACCCATATATCCACCGAGATAAAAACAGAACAGGGCGAAACAGTGGTAGTCACTACTACAAAACCGGGAAATTTTGTAGTTTGTAACCTTGCTTCATTAAGTCTTGGTAATATTCCCGTAAAAGACAAAAATTATTTTTCACAGGTAGTGAAAACAGCTATACGGGCTGTAGACAACGTTATTGATTTGAATTATTTCCCCGTCCCCTATGCAGAATTAACAAGTAAATCCTATCGAGCAGTTGGCCTGGGCGTCAGTGGCTGGCATCACCTGTTGGCAAAAAATGCCATAAAATGGGAAAGTATGGAACATCTGCATTTTGCAGACAAAATATTTGAAACAATAAATTTTGCTGCCATAGAAGCCAGTACAGATATTGCAGCGGAAAAAGGATCTTACGATTATTTTGAAGGTTCTCAATGGCAAACTGGAGAATACTTTATAAAACGCAATTATACTTCACCGGAATGGCAAGCTTTGGCAGAAAAAGTACAAAAACAGGGTATGCGTAACGGTTATCTTTTATCTGTTGCCCCCACCAGTTCCACCAGTATAATTTCCGGCACCACCCCAGGTATTGACCCGGTTATGAAAAAATGGTTTTTGGAAGAGAAAAAAGGTTACATGCTGACACGAACTGCTCCCGAATTATCCCCGGAAACTTGGTGGTACTACAAAAACGCCCATCAAATAGATCAAACATGGTCTATCAAGGCTTGTGGCGTCAGACAGCGTCATATTGACCAAGCTCAGAGTATGAATTTCTACATCACCAATGAGTATTCCATGCGACAGGTGTTGGATTTATACATTTTGGCTTGGGAAGAAGGGGTAAAAACAGTGTACTATGTTCGCAGCAAGTCCTTAGAAGTGGAAGAATGCGAAAGTTGTTCTTCATAATATCTGTTCATGAAACATCACATAATCGGTAAAAAACCGAAATATTTGAAAGGAGGAAATAAATAGTATGAATTTAGTAAAAAGACCTTTGTTTAACCCCGATGGAGACATCGATCTACGGAAACGTCAGATGGTAGGAGGTAACACTACAAACCTGAATGATTTTAACAACATGAAATATCAATGGGTATCCGGTTGGTATCGACAAGCTATGAATAACTTTTGGATACCGGAAGAAATAAATCTTAATCAAGACATTAAGGACTATCCCCACTTAGACAAAGACGAACGCACAGCTTACGACAAAATTTTGTCCTTTCTTGTCTTTTTGGATTCCATCCAAACAGCAAACCTTCCTAATGTTTCCGAATACATCACTGCCAACGAAATCAACTTGTGTTTGAATATCCAAACATTCCAGGAAGCCGTACACTCCCAAAGTTACTCTTATATGTTGGATACAATCTGTTCCCCGGAAGAAAGAAATGATGTGTTGTATCAGTGGAAAACAGATCAGCACTTGTTAAAACGTAACAGTTTTATCGGTGACTGTTACAACGATTTTCAGCTGAACAAAGATATGTTTCACTTTATGAAAGTTCTTATTGCCAATTATATTTTGGAAGGTATTTACTTTTATTCCGGTTTTATGTTTTTTTACAATCTTTCCCGCAACGGAAAAATGCCCGGTTCTGCACAGGAAATTCGATACATAAATCGGGATGAAAATACTCACTTGTGGCTTTTTAAAAACATTATTTTGGAATTGCAGAAAGAAGTACCGGACATGTTTACACCGGATAAGGTGAAAGTATATCAGGACATGATGAGAGAAGGTGTACGGCAGGAAATCGCATGGGGAAAATACGTTATCGGGAATAAACTCCAAGGCTTAACAGAAAAAATGGTAGAAGACTACATTCTGTATTTAGGAAACCTACGTTCCACAGCGTTGGGATTTTCTCCTCTGTACGATGGATATGAAGAAGAACCGGCAGACATGGCATGGGTCAGTGCTTATGCCAATGCCAACATGGTGAAAACCGACTTTTTTGAAGCCCGCTCCACAGCTTACGCCAAAAGTACGGCACTGATAGACGATCTGTAATTATTACGAACTATCGTAACGCATAAAAAAGCTGTCAGAACCCTGACAGCTTTTTTAGTATCCTAATAAAAGGACTGAAATGTTATGGAATTAGTTGTTAATTCGTTCTACGTATTCGTTGGTTTCTGTGTTAACAAGGATCTTTTCATCCTGCTTGATAAACAAAGGAACACGAACAGTAAGTCCTGTTTCCGTTACAATGGGCTTAGTAGCTCCTGAAACTGTATCGCCTCGGACATAGTTTTCACTTTCAGCCACAACAAAAACCATCTTTTGGGGAATTTTAACATCGATGGGGTTATCTTCCCAAATAACAATAGGATAATCCTCACCTTCTTTCAGGTAATACTTTAAGTTTTCGTTCAAAGATTCCGGAACCATTACCTGCTCAAAACTCTGATTATCCATAAAAACATAGTTTTCACCGTCGTTATACTGATACTGACACTCTCTTGTTTCTATTTCAGCATCTTCTACCATATCGGGAGTTTTAATTGTTTGGGTAAGAACACTTCCGTCTTTCAAATTCTTCATCTTAACACGGGCAAAAGCTGTTCCTTTCCCGGGGTTAACAAATTCCCGCTCTACTACAAGATAGGGTGCATTTTTGATAAGTAATACTGTACCCTTTCCGATATCGCCGCCTCTAATCATGTAATTCCTCACTACTTATAATACGTTTCGCCAAAGTGTAGCATAAAATAGCTTTTGTGACAACATGATATAAAAATCCCTCTTGAGAAACTGTAAAGAATAAATTATAATTCTGCATTATGTTAGAGAAAATTTCCAATACCTTTTCCGATGTTGTCAAAAAACTAAGCGGAAAAGCTTCAATCACAGAGAAAAATATAGAAGAAACTGTAGAGCAGATTAAACTTGCTCTTTTGGAAGCCGACGTAAACCTGCGGGTTGTACGACGCTTTGTAAACAGCACTATAGAAGAGGCTAAAGGAGAAAAAGTTCTCCGTTCCGTAGATCCCGGTCAACAGTTTGTAAAAATCATTTACGATAAAATTGTTGCTTTGTTGGGAGATGAAAAGCAGGATTTAAAACTCAAAGGCCCCGATACCCAGTCCGTTATCCTGTTGTTGGGATTACAAGGTGCCGGTAAAACTACCGCAGCCGCAAAACTGGCAGCCCGTTTGCAAAAAGAAGGTCGCAAACCAATGCTGGCAGCCTGTGACCTGGTTCGCCCGGCAGCTATCGAACAGCTTTCTGTACTGGGAGAAAAAGTAGGTGTCCCTGTCTACAAAGAAGATATAAAAGATGCAGTTAAAGTTGCCACCAACGCCTTAACGGCTGCAAAGAAAAGCGGCTGCGATGTATTGATTGTGGATACTGCCGGTCGTCTCCAAATCGATGAAGCCATGATGGATGAAATTGCGGCTGTAAAAAAAGCATTAAAACCCGATGAAGTAATTCTTGTGGCAGATGCCATGACCGGACAAAATGCTGTAGATATTGCCAAAGCTTTTGACGAAAAACTTGACCTGACCGGTGTTATTTTAACCAAGTTTGACTCCGATGCCCGAGGCGGTGCCGCCCTCTCTTTAAAATCCATTACCGGTAAGCCAATTCTCTTTATCGGTACCGGAGAAAAAACCACAGACTTTGAGCCCTTCCATCCGGAGCGAATTGCCAGCCGAATTTTGGGTATGGGCGACATAGTTTCTCTTGTAGAAAAAGCTCAGGAAACCATCAATGAAGAAGAGGCTTTAAAACTTCAAAAAAAGATGATGAGCGAATCTTTTACTTTGGAAGATATGTTGGAACAATTCCAAAGAGTAAAAAAGATGGGCTCCATGGAATCTATTTTGGAAATGATGCCGGGCTTAGCCGGACAGATGGGAAATCAGGATATTGATACCAGTGCCATGAAAACCCAGGAAGCAATTATTCTGTCCATGACAAAAAAAGAGCGACAAAATCACATGATTATCGGCCCCAGCCGTCGCAAACGCATTGCAAAAGGTTCCGGTACCTCTGTAGCAGAAGTCAACAGACTGATAAAACAGTTTGAAAAAACCCGCCTTGCCATGAAGAAATTGACAAAGAATAAAGGTATGCAGGCAAAACTGATGCAACAGTTAGGAGGCGGAGACTTTAGGTTTTAATCCGGAAATTCCCGGTTCTTAAAGTTCAGAAGTCCATTTCAGTGGGAGGTTGCAGCAGAGGCAATGTCTTCGGCTAAGCCTTTTCTCCAACCTCCAAACTTATAATAGAACAAAAACAGTACAGATGTTAACGTCCAAGTAGCCGGATAGCTGAAAAGTACGGTATGCACCTGAGGGCTGAGAGGAAATACAAAGGTAATCCACAGTACTCTGGCCAAACAAATCCCCCCTAACGTGATTATCATAGGCACCACGGAACATCCTGTCCCGATAATAACACCGGAAAAAACCTCTATACACACATAAGTCATATAGTATGGTAGCAAAAAGTGCAACATATCCAACCCGGCTGCAATAACCTCTGGGTCTGAAGTAAAAATGTAAAAAAGGTATTTACCGGTAGTCCACAACACACCGCATAATATAAGTGTAGAAACAGCTGCCATCCCCAAACACGTCCATGCGCCCCGATACACCCGTTTATACAGCTTTGCCCCGGAGTTTTGACCGGAAAACACGGTAATTGATACACCAAAGGCACTTAAAATCATCCATAACATGCTGTCCAGTTTTCCGTAGGCGGAATAAGCTGCAATAGTATTAGTCCCAAAAAAGTTTATTTTTGATTGGATAATCAAATTGGAAAGAGAATACATAATAGCCTGTATTCCTGCCGGCACACCGATATAAATCATGCTTTTTAACATAACAGGATCAAAATGCAATTTACGTAAAGACAGGTCAAAAAGATTTTTTCTTTTCCGTAATCCTTGTAACACAAAATACATGGCAATGCCCTGAGAAAGCACCGTGGCAATGGCAGCTCCGGCCACCCCCAGCTTTAGTACAGGAATAAACAGTAAGTCAAAGAAAATATTTGAAATACACCCTATAATCAAAAAGTACAAAGGACGGCGAGTATCGCCTATCGCGCGAAATATACCGGAACCGATATTATACACCAACATAAAAATCATACCGGTGTAATACCAATTGATATAGGTTTTTGAAAGACCTATCAATTCTTCCGGCGTACCGATAAGATGCAACAATACTTCTGCAGAGGCAAAACCTATTATCATAAGAGTAGCCCCGCCAACAATAGCTAACCAAATGGCAGTACTTACTGCCCGTTGCATTTTATGCATATCCGAGGCACCAAAAAACTGGGAGATAATAACCGTTGCCCCGGAAGAAATACCTACAAAAAATCCCACCAGTAAGTTCACAATAAGAGCAGAACCGCCACCTACAGAGGCCAAAGCTTCTTTTCCCAAAAAGTGCCCCACAATAACAGAGTCTACGGTATTATAAAGCTGCTGAAAAAAAGTACCCAGCAAAATCGGAAAAAAAAGGCGCAAGATCTGTTTCCAGATTGCACCCTCTGTAGTAATGGTATTTGTACTCATAGCTTGGTTATATACTGTAAAACAAAAAAAGTCAAATTATATTTACCCTTTCATCGGCGTGCTGTATCGCTCTAGGTCATATTCCTATGTGCCGATTCTCCCATCCTCCAACACATTACCCATAAAAAATTGACGAATCAGTAATCTGTGATATACTGAACATACCCCACACACAAGGGGTACCCCAAACTTAAAATCACCGGTGAAACAGACTAGGTACAATACGCTGAGTGTTTGGGAAAAACTGGAGTTTGTGAGGTCACTATGAAATCAAACTTGTCAAAAAACTTTAAACTGCTCTTACTTTCCGACTTTGTGTCCTCATTCGGTTCATCAATGACTAATATTGTCATAACCATGTATGTTTACACTTCCACAAAAAACCTTTTAATAGCCTCGTTTTTTCCCTTTGTAAACATTTTGTTAAAACTGATTGTGTCCTTACTATTGCCAAAAATCAAAATAAAACATACTTATAAAAGTCTTTTTATACTGGGAGAACTGTTTGCCGGCGGCATGATACTCTCTTTTATATGGATAAAAAACTTGTACTTTATGTTGGCAGTTTTTTCTCTGTTTTCCGGAGTATTTTTTCTTTTGGAACTGTATCGGGCAGAGTTTTTGCGGATAATTTCCACTGAGCAGGAAATTTATGCCCGACAAAGTCTTTCCGGCATCGTTAACGCCTTTGTAAACGTGGGAGCTCCAGTTTTAGGCGGAATATTGATCCAAACAGTAGGAGAAAATGTCGTATTTATTACCGACGTAGTGAGCTATTGCATTGCAGCCTTTTTAATCAGTTTTACCGATAAGATTCCCGTATTGCAAAATCAGCCCCAAGATTCCCCGGCAGAAAAACGTATTTTTTCTTTAAAATTGACAAAACATTCCGCAATATACGTAGGAGCCGTTGTGGTTACCTTTCTAGGTGGAGCCACTTCCCTTTTAACAATTTCTTACGTGTTGAATTTTTTACAGGCAGACGAAATTACCTATACCCTTTTAATGGCTGTTATGGCAGTAGGCAGCATGGTGGGAGGCGGTCTTATAAACATTCCCTTTGTTAAAGACCATACTAAAATTATTTCTTCCCTGTGTTTTTTTGCCGACGGCCTTTTATTCTTTTCAGTCCTGTTGCGGCCGGGAGTATTCTTTTTGGCAGGAATATTTTTTGTCAGCGGAATATTAAGCTCCTTGGTAATGACTTATTACGCAATTTCCATCTATTTATCTTACTCACAGGAAGACGTAAAGAATAAAATCGGTCTTTTTAATATTTGTATTGACGGAGCAACATCCTGTTCCAAGCCGGTAGGTGGTTTTCTGCAAAGAAAACTGGGAGATATTTTTTCCATCGCTCTTATGGGTGCAGTTTTTATTATATGTTCTCCCATAAACTACCTGGATAAGTTGGTAAAAGAAGAACAAGGTGATTCCCAAAGCCACGAGTAAAATCACATACATAAGTTTTGCCGGCACAACTCTGTGCCGATTTCCCCTGTTCCACTATCTGCACTGTGCCCTTTACTAAGTAAAAATATTTCATTATAATAAAGAAACTTTAGAATAACTAAAATTAAACTGACACAACAGAGGAATTATATGGAAAAGGTAAACTATTTTAATGCAATTCCCTGGCGGGAAGCTCTTCTTCAGCTGGGACACTGCCGTTTTATGGATCGCAGTGAATTTGCCGACGGTACCAATGCCTTGAAAGGCAAAAAAATCGTCATTGTAGGATGCGGTGCACAGGGACTGCACCAAGGAATGAACTTGCGGGACTCCGGACTGGACGTCAGTTACGCTTTGCGGGAATCTGCCATCAGCGAAAAGCGACAGAGCTGGAAAAACGCTGTAGAAAACGGATTCAAAGTGGGTACCTATGAGGAAATGATTCCCACCGCAGACTTAGTA
>JAHLFV010000184.1 GCA_018883625.1 Candidatus Treponema excrementipullorum | reverse complement strand
GTTATGCAGCTTTTTCTAAATATGTTTCCGGTCTTTTTCCCCGTTCTTATTCGTCACATAGCCCGCTATGCTCCTCATAAGAACAACTGAAAATCCTCGAAAACATTCTTTACAAAAAGCTGGAATAAATTCCAAATAGCTTCTTAGTTTGGCAGTATTTTTGCAGTTAGTAAATAGAAAAGGAAAAATGGAAAGCGGAGATGAAGGTGTGTGGTAGATCCAGCCTTTTTCTTCTTATTTTGATTTTCTAATTAATAGTCTGATAATAAGATAAAAACAAACAATATGAGCAACAAACATTTTAATGGAGAGGAACCTGCGGAAGAGAAAAAAGAACAGCATGTAAAGCAGGAAGAGGCGACAAACTTGCAGGAGCAAGGAGAAAAAAAGACAGAAGAATCAGCTGAGAATGACAATAAGGCAGATGCTTTGGCTGATCTCCAAAAGAAATATGATGAGTTGAATGACGCGCATTTGCGTCTGCGTGCCGAGTTTGATAATTATCGGAAACGGACATTGCGCGAGAAAAGCGAGCTGATTAAAAATGGAGGTGAAGGCGCCTTGACGCACCTGTTGCCAGTAGTAGATGATTTTGAACGTGCTTTGCAGAACATCGAAAAGGCGGAGGATATAGCAGCTATGGCAGAAGGGGTCGGACTGATTTACAATAAATTCGTTTCTTACCTGAATAGCCAGGGTGTGAAAGCGATCGAAGTAGTCGGTAAGCCGTTCGATATAGAGCAATGTGAGGCTATTGCTACGATACCGGCTCCGGAACCGGAACAGAAGGGAAAAGTGATAGATTGTGTTCAGACTGGATATACACTGAATGATAAGGTGATTCGTCATGCAAAGGTTGTAGTTGGAGAATAATTTAAGACAGACTCGAGATGGCTAAAAGAGATTATTATGAGGTATTAGGCGTAGAGAAAACAGCTACGGCTGAAGAGATAAAGAAGGCATATCGTAAAAAGGCCATTCAATATCACCCAGATAAGAATCCGGGTGATAAGGAGGCTGAGGAAAAATTCAAGGAAGCCGCAGAAGCGTATGACGTGTTGAGTGATCCGCAAAAGCGTCAGCGGTATGACCAGTTTGGCCATGCGGGAGTAGGCGGAGCAGCCGGAGGAGGTGCCGGTGGTTTCGGTGGTATGTCTATGGAAGATATATTCTCACAGTTCGGCGATATATTTGGCGGACATTTTGGCGGATTCGGTGGCTTTGGCGGATTCGGTGGTGGCTCACGTTCCCGGCGAGTGAATCGAGGTTCCGATTTGCGTGTCAAGGTGAAACTTTCGCTGAAAGATATTGCGAATGGCGTTGAAAAAAAGATCAAAGTTAAAAAGTATGTGCCTTGTTCGCATTGTCATGGTACAGGTGCCGATGGTGATGGCGGAACCAAGACATGTGATACGTGTAAAGGTAGCGGTGTGGTAACCCGTGTTGCTAATACCATATTAGGGCAGATGCAGACGCAGACTACGTGTCCGACCTGTGGTGGTGAAGGTAAGGTGATTGTTAAGAAATGTCCGCATTGTAGCGGTGAAGGCATTGTTCGTGATGAAGAGGTAATAACGATCAATATTCCGGCCGGAGTTATGGAAGGTATGCAATTGTCAATGAACGGTAAGGGTAATGCGGCCCGTCATGGAGGCGTAAATGGTGACTTGCTGATCTTAGTGGAAGAAGAACCGCATCCAGAACTCTTGCGTGATGACAATGACTTGATTTATAATTTGCTGTTGACTTTTCCACAGGCAGCTTTGGGTGCTACCGTTGAGGTGCCTACGGTAGATGGTAAGGCGAAGGTGAAAATTGAACCGGGAACGCAGCCGGGCAAAGTGCTTCGTTTGCGCAGTAAGGGACTTCCGTCGGTAAATGGGTATGGAACGGGAGATTTGCTGGTCAATGTCAGTGTCTATGTTCCTGAATCGTTGTCTTCGTCCGAGAAAGAGCTGCTGAATGGTTTGGAAAATTCACCGAATTTTCAGCCTAATAAGTCAACAAAGGAAAAATTCTTTGATAAGTTCAGACGGTTGTTTGTATAGTTCAGTTTATAAGAAAACAAGGTAATAGGGAAATTTATTAATAGGTGTGTTGGGCCGCAAAATTTTGCGGCTCAATTTGTAAAGGGAAGTTTAGATCCTATGTAAGCATTTGAACAAATGCTTACTGTTCGAATGCTTACTACACTACAAAATACTAGTTTGAAAGCAAATTACAACAATGCTTCTTCAAATCCGGCATCGTATGTAGCTGTTTTCAATGGTTCAAAGATGCTAATTTTATTGTTTTTCTTTTGATGTTAGAGAATGCTGGAACTGTTTCATTTCAGAAAAGATCAATCCTAACAATAACATGAAAAAATAACCACGGTTGCTGGTAAAAGTCGCATCTGCAATATTTTCGATAGCAAAGTAGCCTGTAATAATGATGATAATGGTTACAAATTGAGCGTTGTTAGTCTGTCGAAAATTTTTGTAGGCTTTTAGACATAAATACAACCAAAATACTGCAAATAATATAACCCCGACTACACCAAATTGTGCTAAAGAAGGATAATAAGTATCTGATATAAAATAAGGATAACTTTTACTTAACCCCCATACGGTATCAATTCCATATTCTTTATAAAGAGGAGAGTAATACGCTGCAGAAGCATGTGTACCGAAAGTTGCGAATCCGGAACCGAAAGGCATATAGTCTTGGAATATTTCCCATGATGTAGCATATAGGACAAAGCGGGCAATAGAATTTTTAGCTTCGTTTAAGTCTGTATCTGGAGATAGGTTTTGTAGGAAATAGTATTCAATTTTTGATTTTGCCACAATGCCAATTGCAATTAACATGAGAAGCAATATTACCACATTTTTGAAGTTTAATTTTATGTTTTGTGCATTACTGAAGAAAAAAGTAACAAAAGCAGAAAATACAAAAAAACCATAAAATTTTGATCGCCCGGAGAATAAACCTACCGCTAACATGATAATAAAGAGTATTTTATCTTTTTTGGAAAAAGAAGAAGATAAAAGAAATGTAAGAGCAATAGCGGTAATAGCTGCAGCATAATTAGATGGATGATTGGCTACTATATACAGCATATCGGGATAAAAGATGCTGATAAGGCCAAAAGGTAATAAAAGATACCAACAAACAATGCTTATTTCTCGTAACAGCTTTTTCTGAGAATCCGAGAAATGAGGCCGTAGGTGGTATGCGCAGAAAAAAGCAATATAAG
>JAHLFV010000183.1 GCA_018883625.1 Candidatus Treponema excrementipullorum | reverse complement strand
CCCATAAGATAAAAATAACAAGCTATAAAGTAAGTGGATAAAGCAGATTTTATAAAAAAACTTTATACATTTATTTTTTTTAGATTTTTAAGAGAATCGACTTATAACAAAACCCTTTACTCATAAGTTTCTTTTTCATTACTTCAGTACTCATTCCCTGACGCTTATACTTGTCTATAGCCTTTTCCAAAAGCATCGTTTCATCGAAGGAAGAAAAAAAACTGTCAAGAGCTTTCTCGGCAACATAACGATCTATACCTCGCATCATCAACTCTCCTAGCAGTTTCACCCTACCTTCTGTGTGATGAATCATTCTGTTGCGAAGCCAAGCCTCTGCAAATCGAAAATCATCTAAGTAATTTCGTTGTTCCAAGTAATCTAAAGCTTGTTCTATATACTTTTTTTCATAGCCTTTTTTTAATAGTTTTTGCGTCAGCATAAAACGTCCCTGCTCTCTGCTTTCCAAATAAGAACAGGCGTATTTTTCTGCTGCAAAACATCCATAAGCCTCTGTCAAATCCTCAACAGATTCCTCATCCAGACATCTTCCCACAAACAGATCATCTTGGGAAATATGTTTTAAATAAACCGTCCGGATATAAAAAGAAGATCCCGCAGAAGTAGTTATACCGAAACAATCCTGCGAGATCTGCTTTACAGTGCGAATACTGTCCACCACTACCTGCTGAACAGAAAAAACTAACGCTTGCTGAACTGGAAGCGACGGCGTGCACCACGCTGTCCGTACTTTTTACGTTCAACCATGCGGGAATCTCGGGTAAGATAACCGTTTGCTTTGAGAGAAGCGTAATTTTCCTGATCTACCTGAGTAAGAGCTCTGGACAATCCGTGTAAACAAGCACCTGCCTGTCCATTTAATCCACCACCGGAAACGTTGATAAGAATATCGAACTTGTTCTCACTGGCTGTTACCATAAGAGGCTGACGAACAACCCGAACCTGTTCTGCTGTTGCAAAATAGTCATTTACATCTTTGCCGTTAACAACGATTTTACCGGTACCTTCCCGTAAAAAAACACGGGCAACGGCAGTCTTTCTTCTTCCTGTACCGATTGCAATATTTTTAACCACGCTGGACTCCTGTTATACTTCTAATGGCTGGGGATTCTGTGCTGCATGAGGATGTTCTGTTCCTGCATACACCTTTACATTCTTCAACATAGCTCGACCAAGGGGTCCTTTAGGAAGCATACCCTTAATAGCCAACATCAAAGGGGCATCGGGATGACGCTCAATTTTTTTCTCAAAAGTAAAAGACTTTAATCCACCAACGTACCCTGTATGATGATAATACATCTTGTCTGTAGCCTTGGCACCGGTCACTGCAACTTTATCAGCATTGATGATAACGATAAAATCACCCATTTCCTGATTACGGGCAAAAGTAACCTTGTGTTTTCCTCTCAAAACTGCTGCGGCTTTAGCTGCAACACGTCCCAGGGGTTTCCCCGCTGCATCAATAACATACCAGTTACGAACAGCATCTTTTTCATTTACGAAAATAGTTTTCATGTATATACCTTACTTATAAAAAGTTCTTATACACCGGAACCGTCAGCATCGAAGGTTTCGGTACAGAAACAGGTGAGCAGCCTGCTTCTTTACGCCATGCGACACTTTCGCAACGCACTCGCGCAGATATACGGGAGTTAAATATACTACGGAAAAGTATGTAATGTCAATATTTTTGATATTTTGTTTTTGTTTACTATGTGGTATACTGTAACAGTTATGGAAAAAAAACAGTGGTTTGAAAAGGAAAATTTTTGGCTAAATTACGGTCCCATTATGTTTGACCAACAACATTGGGCTGAAGCACCGGGAATAGCCCAGGCTGTATTTGACGCATGTACCTTATCTCCGGGAGCGAAGGTTCTGGATGCAGGCTGTGGCCCCGGCAGAATATCCGTAGAACTGGCTTTATTGGGACTTGATGTTACCGGCGTAGACTTGATGCAACCTTACTTGGATGCTGCCCGGGAAACTGCAAAGGATGAAAACGTACAGCTTAATCTTATCCAAGGTGATTTGCGGACATTTTCCACCCAGGGAACCTTTGACGTAGCTGTCAATCTTTATACATCCTTTGGATACTGTGACAGCATACAAGAAGATCAACTTATTCTTAATAACATTGCCAAGTCTGTTAAAAAGGGTGGCTATTTTGTTATGGAGGGCACCAGTCGGGAAATTGCTGTCCGTTATTTTACTTCTGGAGAATGGTTTGAAAGAGCAGGAAAAACTGTTTTGACGGAATTTTCCGTAGAGGGTCTATGGGAAGGTCTCCGCTCCAAGTGGATTCTTATAAATAACGAAACGGGAGAGCGCATCGAACACGAATTTGTTCAACGACTGTATTCTGCCTTGGAGTTACGAGATATGCTTTTTAAAGCAGGTTTCACTACCATCAAAGTCTATGGGGATTTTCAATGGGCTCCTTATGACGAAAAAGCTTCTACTATGGTAATTATCTGTCAAAAATAGTATTATAGAACCATGAAGCATTTTGTCATCATTATCTTTGCTATATGTGCCATAGCCCTTGCTCTTGTTTTTTTTTCACAAAGAAAAACTCAAGACAGTATCCCGGTAACAACAGATAACACACGAACCGTTATACCTCAAAATCTAGGCTCCCAAACTCCAGAGGCTGGAGGTACAGCGGGAACAGAAGCGGAAAATACCACAGTAGTCTCCTTTGTTCCCCTGTACAGCAATGAAATATTACTTAGTACTCTCAGTCTCGATTTTGACGGAGACGGATATGACGACCAAATTGTGTCTATCAGAAAAGTAGATGATCCCCATATCAGGCTGATAATCGGTCTGTATGACCCTTTTTCCCGTCAGTATAAGAGAAGTACTACCATTACCACTGAAATTATTCAAACAAGAACATTTTCCTTTACGGCAATGGATCTTATCGGAAACCATAAACAGAGTCTGATTTACACCGGTTACGATGAAGACGGTAACTCTGTCATGAAGATATACCTGCCGGAAAAGAATAACAATACACTTTCCCTGCACCTTATCGGAGATTTTAAATCTGACGGTTTGATTTTTATACAACAATTGGACAGATTTGACACCTATGAATCTCAAGGAGCTTTAGGAGTCAGTTTTCCCGTTTGGGTTTACAGTTCCGCAGTCTCCCAAAACGGTACTTCTACCGACCAAGTTCAAACAAAGTACGTGTGGGATTCCGCACAATACAAATACAGAAAAGATACAGAAACTCGTGTTACAGAAAAAAATGTAATACAAGCCGAATTGAATAAGATACTTGACGGCACAGAGGAAACGTTAGAACAACACCTGTCGGGATTGTGGTACAAAACCGATGCGCCTAAAGACAGTATCCGAGGGATTTTTTTTGATCCTCAGTCTCAAGAGGTTATCTTTCAAGGTACAGAAAGTCAGGAAGTTTACACATGGCTTAGTAGTACAGCACGTCACAACGGAATGTACATTACGGCTATTAACAGTTTGATAAACAGCATAACCCGGCGTATCGATGTGTCTCTTATCAGTACCGATGAAATAAAAATTACCATACGAGATGACATAGGTATGACTATCAACGAAAGTGCTCTTGTTGACGGTTATTACAAAAAGCAAAAGCACGATATGAGTCTTTTTCAATCTTCCAAAGAAACACCGGATCTTCTACAGATTTTGGAAAACCAAAATACATGGCTTATCAATGGATTGACAAAAATATTTTTTGACGATCAAACCTATAAATCGGAAAACGCATCCGGTCGTATCGCCCTTAGTCAATGCAACGGCACATCGGTTTTACAATTTAAGGGAACACCGGGAGCACCTTTTTACAACCAGGAAAACTACACAGCTCACATCGAATATGACGAATCGGATACTATCACCGCTGTTACTTTACAACCGGTATCCGTAACACCATTGGGCACAGAACCCTTTCCCGGGGCAACCATACGATTGGAGCCGTATAAAGCAGAAGATACTGAATCAGCACCAGAGGACGGACAAAGCCAAGAAGTTCAAGAGGCACAGGACTGATTAATTTTCAAACACGGGATAACATTCAAATCCTGCACTTTTTAACTTTAATCCCATAGAGCCTTCGGCGTTTTCGGGAACCACTACCATGTAGTAAGTTGTTCCCGAAGCCCGCACTTCTTCTTTAATTTTGGGAGTAAACCCGGCGTCTTTCAGTCGTTGAACCAGATTTTCTGCATTTGTTTTGCTTTGGAAAAAACCTACTTGTTGACTGACAACGGCTTCTTCTTCGCCATCATCCTGAGATGAAGAATCTGCCCCCAGTACCAAGGGATCTTTAGGTAAAAAATACCAAAAGGGAGAAGGCATCATTTGTGCTATACCGGACACAAGGGCCGCTTCCGGAGAAGCTTTATGGTCTTTTATAAGTTTATTTTTCCATGTTGTATCTTCCGTAACGTACCACAGGGTTAGCAAAACTTCTGGACGAACATTTTTCATGGAATCCAACTCTGCATAGGCTTCCAACAGTTTAACGGGTTCCAATAAATCTTCTTTTGTGTTAGTTTTACAGAGCATACTCCATACAGAGTATAACTTAACATAAGACACCGTTTCTGCATTTGCCGAATTACGGATATATCCTAGATAATTTTCGGCTTGTTGCCAATTTCCGCTGTTTAAACTGCACCGAACGGCAGACAAAACTAACTGTTCTGTTGTATAAGGAGTCGTATTGGGAGCAGGATTTGCAGCAATACCGGCGGCTTCTACATACCAGCCGGTGGCTTTATCATACATTCCCAATTGTTCCGCAAGAGAAGCCAAAAACGCATACAGTGCGCGTTTGTCAGAAAGGGCAGCACTCTCAGCTTTTTTTTCTACATCATCCAACAACTGGGTAATATCTACATCTGCTTCCCGAGACTTTATTACCGTTTCCTGAATTACCTGAGCTGCAGAGGCAGAAAAACACGGTAAAGACAGACACATTCCTAACAGTACGAGCAGAGTAATTTTTGCAGTAACATCCCTTCTTAACAGATACATAACCCCTCACCCACCGATAGCCGATTTCGACCTTTATTTATCTGATTTGCAAAATGCACATTAAAAATGTCCATTCAAAAACATATATGTGAAACTATACAGATAAAACTATTTCTTAAGAATAGGTTCTTCTGTTTTTTCTTTTGAAGCAGTCTTCGTATCTACCGGAGGTTTTTCTTTTTTTACTTTTTCCTTTTTTTGTTTTGTAAAAAGCACCAAGGGTAAAGTAGTAAAAACTCCCAAACAAAAAGATACAAGAAGACTCAGGAAGATGGGCACACTTTTCAGTGTATAAAACCCGAAAGAAATATCACAAGTATTTTTGACGTTAAAAACTATAAAAATCGATAAAATTACCAAGCAAATTAAAAAACCTACATATTTCCAAGGCATAGATTTACTCTCCTAAAAATCAACTATACCACGGATAGTATTACCGGTCAATTCTAATAATTTTACCTTAACAAAGGTCCCTACTAGACTCTTCGGTGCAGCAAAAACCACCCGTTCATCCTGTTCTGTTTTACCTAAAAGTTCTTCAGGATTATCCTTGGAAACAGCTTCAACCAAAACCGTTACGTTTTTTCCCAAACGTTTTTGAGTTTCTTCCCGGGTAATCATCAATTGCATATCGATTATTTTTTGCAAACGAGCTTTTTTAACATCCACAGGCACTTGGTTTTCATAAGTGGCTGCCGGAGTTCCTTCCCGGGGATTGTAATAATACATATATGCAGCCTGATACCGTACGGTTTCCATCAATTCCCTTGTTTTCTCAAAATCTTCTTCCGTTTCTCCCGGAAAACCGATAAGAATATCCGTTGTCAAAGAAACATCAGGTATTTTGTTTCGAATTTTTTCTATAAGAGATAGGTAATTTTCTCTGGTATATCGACGATTCATCCGGTGAAGGATTTCGTTGGAACCATGCTGTACCGGTAAGTGGATATGATGACATAACACTTTTTCTCGAGAAATAACATCTATCAGTTCATCTGACAAATCTTTTGGGTGACTTGACATAAACCGCACCCAACCAATGGTGGAATGGGTTTCCCGTAAATGACAAGCTATCATTTCCATAAGTCGGGGAAAAGTGATTATTTCTCCTTCTGATTCCCATCTGTAAGAATTTACGTTTTGTCCCAAAACGGTAATTTCCCGAACGCCATGGGCTGTAAGCTGATCCAATTCCCTTAAAATTTCATGGGGATTTCTAGACACTTCCCGTCCACGAACATAGGGTACGATACAATATGTACAAAAGTTATTGCAGCCATGCATAATGGGCACAAAAGCGGTAAAGGCACCGGGTTCTAAGGAAACCGGTGCAAAAGTATAGACAGGTTCTTCTTCTATGTTTACGGGAGAAAGATTTTTCTCTACAGCTTCCATTATTTCGCTAAAATGTTGTTTTTGAAAATTACCTACTACGTAATCCACCACAGGGTAATCTTTTTTCAAAGTATCTAAAAGACGTTGAGCCATACAGCCTGTAACCACCACCGTCAAGGTTTGGCGACCAGCTTTATAAGCCTGAGTTGCTATGGGAAAATGATTTGTTTTGGCATCTTTAGCACCGGAACGGACAGCTTTTAAGGCCCCGTACCATCCTAAACGGCCGAAGATTCTATTTTCTGCAGTTGCCCGAACAGAACAGGTATTGATTATGGCTATATCCGCATCTTCTGCGGTTTCCGCAGCCTGCCATCCCCTGTCTAAAAAAAGCTGTTCTATAGCTGCTGATTCGGCTTTGTTCATTTGACAACCGTATGTTTCGAAAAAATATTTCATATTCGCATTGTAGCAAAAAATCCTTATTTTGCATACAGAGTATTGACAGTGAAATATTCTCTCCATATACTCCAAAACATATCCTTTCTGTGTGACTTTTACCCATAATTATTAGGTTTGTCAAAACGGAAAAAAATAAGACATCGGTGCAGACTACGATAAAATTTTTCTATCTGATTTTTTGCATAGTTTATGCATTTTTCAATGCACCGTGTTACCCCTGCGAGGAAACTATGATAAAAGCTACAGGTGCACAAATAATCGTAAAACTTTTGGAAAGGCAAGGTATTACAAAGGTAGCAGGGATTCCCGGCGGTTCGGTCTTACCTCTTTACAATGAATTATATCAAAGCTCCATTCAACATATACTTGTCCGCCAAGAACAGGCAGCAGGTTTTATTGCCCAAGGAATGGCTCGTACTACAGGACAACCGGCAGTGTGTATTGCTACCTCCGGCCCCGGCGCCATGAATTTACTGACAGCTATTGCAGACGCCCGCTGTGACTCTGTGCCCATGGTTGCCATAACAGGACAAGTCAATTCCTATCTCATAGGAACTGACGCCTTCCAGGAAGCAGATACTTTTGGACTGTCCTTTCCTATTACAAAACACAGCATAATGGTCAAAACTCCAGAAGAACTGCTAAAAGCCATTCCTTTGGCCTTTTCCATTGCAGCTTCCGGCAGGCCGGGGCCGGTACTCATCGATGTACCCAGAAACGTACAAGTTGCAGAAATTACCTTTGACGCTTGGCCTGAACCCGGCCTTCCCGAAAAGAAAGCTGCTCGGTTTCGCACGGAAGGGACTAACCTTGCAGAAGCATTGGCAGTTTTTTCAAAAACACTAGCAGAAGCTCGCCGTCCGGTATTGTATGTAGGCGGAGGTGCAAACTCCCCTGAAGCTGCCAAAGGCTTGGAAGAATTTTTAGGTATTATGCCCATGCCGGTAGTATCAAGTTTAATGGGTATAGGAGCCATGAATGTTCGGGATCCCAAGTGGTGTGGCATGGTGGGAATGCACGGCAGTCAAACGGCAAACAGAGCTATATATGATGCAGACTTAGTTTTGGCAGCTGGAGTCCGTTTTGATGACCGAGCTACGGGAATTGTATCACAGTTTTGTCCTCAGGCAAAAATTCTCCACATAGATATCGATGCTGCAGAAGTCAATAAAATTCTACCTGCTTATAAGGCCATTATCGGAGACTGCCAGTCTGTATTTCCTCTATTGAGCGAAAATTTACGGGAACTTGGTGTAAAAAAAGAATCAACTCCATGGTTAGAAAAAATTGCAACACTTCGTCAAGAAGAACTTCAGACTATTGCACAAAAAACGGAAAAAATCTCAGGTATACATCCCGGCAACTTTATCGCTAAAATCCCCGAAAAAGCTACAGAAAAAGGTATTGCGCCGGAAGATATTATCGTTACCACCGATGTAGGGCAGCACCAAATGTGGACTGCACAATATTACCCCATACTAAAACCTCGTCAGTTGCTGACTAGTGGCTCTTTGGGAACCATGGGGTTCGGTTTGCCTGCTGCTTTGGGAGCGGCTTTTGCAAATCCTAACAAGAGAGTTATCTGTTTTTCCGGCGATGGTTCCATTATGATGAATATCCAAGAACTGGCCACTTTAAAAGAGCATAATTTGGATGTAACGGTTTTTGTCTTAGATAACGGTGCTTTAGGAATGGTTCGTCAACAACAGGAGTTTTTGTACAATAAAAATTACTCTGCCAGCGTGTATAGCTACAAAACAGATCTTGTGGCTATAGCCCGTGGTTTTGGTATTACCTGCGGTGATGTTGCAGAAGACGAAAATTGGGCAGATAGTGCCTTTCCGCCCCCAGGTTCCGGTCCCCGTTTTATACGGGTCCCCATACGTATGGAAAATAATGTTATGCCCTACGTTTTGGCCGGAAGCCCCAATATTGAAGCGCTTACCGAATAGAGAATAAAACGCTTCAATATTCTTTCAATGGAATTCGTTTTTTTATTTCGACTCAAACTATACAAAAAAAGTCCGAAGGTAATCCTTCCGGCTCCCTTTCGGACTTTTTTCTAACCGCTATAACCTATTATGAGCGGGGGAATTTTCCTTCAAATTCCTGTAAAATAGCGGTAGTTTCCGGACGGGCATCAATGTCCACGATTTTTCCCTTTTCCCGATAAAAATCGATGAGAGGTGCTGTCTGCTTTCTATATACTTCCAAACGATGGGTGATGGCTTCGATTTTATCGTCATCACGGGTGTATAATTCACCGCCACAGGCATCGCAAACACCGTCCTGCTTAGGTGCCATGAATTTTACGTGAAAATTGTGACCGCAAGCCTTACAAACCCGACGGCCGGACAGGCGTTCCACAACGGCTTCGTCTGCAATGTCAAAGTTTACTACAGCATCGATATCGGAAAAAGTCTCCAAAGCTTCTGCCTGAGGAATTGTTCTGGGGAATCCGTCCAAAATAAATCCCTTTTGGGCGTCAGGCTGAGACAATCTGTCCTTAACAAGCTCGATAGTTAAATCATCGCTAACAAGAGCCCCTGAATCTATAATAGCTTTTACTTTCAATCCCAAAGGTGACTGTGCTTTAATGGCAGCACGGAAAATATCTCCGGTAGAAATATGCGGAATATCATAGTCTACAGCAACCTTTGCGGCTAAAGTACCCTTACCGGCCCCGGGAGGCCCTAAAAAGACAAAATTCATACATTACTCCCAAAATTGTGATACACAACGGAGCTATTTTATAGCATATCCATTTTTTTGTACAGAACAGCACAATTTTAGGTCTTCTATCCTTTATCTGCCTTTGACAACTTATCTTGTTAATAACCCTTATTGGTGATAGAATGATTCAGGGTGTAGTATGAAAACAGTATATATCATCGGACATAGAAATCCCGATTCTGACTCAATTATTTCTGCAGCCGCCTATGCTCGGCTAAAGCAAGGTCAGGGAAAGAAAGAATATGTAGCGGCCAGAGCAGGAAAACTGTCTCCCCAAGCAGAATATATTTTGGAAAAATTTTCCGTTTCCGTTCCACAGTACGTTCCCGACTTGGTTCCTCGGGTAAGCTATTACATGCGGGGAAAGTGTGCCACGGTAACCACAGACACTTCTTTGTGGCAAGCTATCCAGGCTATGGAAAAAACAGAAGCCCAGGTTTTACCTGTTGTAACAGAAGACGGAACCTACGTTTCTTTGCTTCACTACAATGCCTTTGCACAAAATGTGTTGAAAATCATTAATCCTGAAAAATCTGCAGCAATTTCTACCTGTATCGGCATGGTCAGCGAAACCTTGTCCGCCCAACCGGTAGTAACTTTTAACGAAGATGAACTTTTCAAATGTACTACTATCGTTGCCGCTGCAAGTTTTGAATCCTTTAAGAAAAAATTGGAAGTTCATCCCCCCCAGCATGTCATTGTTTTGGTGGGTGACAGAAAAGATGTGCAAGAGTATTGTATTCAAAAAAAAGTCAGAGCGCTTATAATTACCTCGGGGGACACTCCTCATAAAGATATCAGGGAAATGGCAGAAAAAAACGGAGTATCTATTTTGATCAGTCCTTATGATACCTCCTCCACCGCCATGTTGATAATTTACTCCTCTCCCGTGTCTTCCATGGCGGACAAAGATTTACGCCCGGTAAACTTAAACGACACCCTTACAAAAGTCCGTCCCATGTTACAAGATGCACCGGGACATTGCTTGCCGGTAATCGATGACAACGGAAAAATTCAAGGTGTCATTACCGAAAGTGACTTACTGAACGAAGCCAATATTGAAGCAATTTTGGTTGACCACAACGAATTGTCTCAAGCTGTAGAAGGTATAGAAAACTACAAAATTCAAGAAGTTATAGACCACCACCGATTGGGCAATTTTTCTACCCGATATCCCATCACCTTTATCAACAGACCGGTGGGAGCGACCTCTACAATCATTGCAAACCTGTACCGTCAGCAACATGTATCTATGCCCAAAGAAATAGCGTGTATTCTCCTCTGTGGTATTTTGGCAGACACTCTGATTTTGCAATCTGCTACCACCACCGACGAAGACCGGGAAACGGCAGAGTATTTATCAAATATCACAAACTTGGATATTCAAAGTTTGGGACACGAAATACTCACAGCCTCCAGTAGCCTAAAAGGCAGAAGCGCAGAAGAAGTTATACGGCAAGACATGAAAGAATTTAACGAAAAAGGTTTCAGATTCACCGTCAGTCAGATTGAAGTGGATACGCCTACAGAACTTCTCAGTCGAAAGGCGGAGTTTTTGGAACATTTGGAGAAAGAACGGGTTGCCCGGCAAGGACTTTTCTCAGCCCTCATGGTTACCGATATTACCCGTCTTACCAGTTTAATGTTAATTGCCAGTGAACCCAAATTTCTTCAGGTAATGGAAATTCCCCGAACGGAAGACGAAAATGTCTACATATTAAAGGATATTGTGTCCAGAAAAAAACAACTGATTCCTCTCTTAACAGAGCAAATAGAAAGGATGGAGTCTTAATTTTATATAGTCAAATCCGGTACTCCTGCCTTAAAAGCAGAGCTTTACGGTAGGAGTATTGTGCTTCTGTCTCCTCTGTAAGAGGAGCCCCGGTATAGTCAATTTATATATTTAAGGCTCCCATAACTTGGGCGATTCCTTCGTTTATCAAAAGCTGGGCATGGGCATCTGCAGAAGTAGCACTTTTATTTATAACCACAAGTTTATTTCCCCTAAAGTAATTGATCAAAGAAGCTGCCGGGTATACATTCAGAGAAGTTCCCCCGATGATCAAGGTGTCTGCCTGAGCGATTTTTTGCAAAGCCCCGGTCAAAACATTTTCATCTAACCCTTCTTCGTACAACACAACATCCGGTTTTACTATACCTCCGCAATGAGTACAACGGGGAACATTGGGAGCTGTGTTTACTATGTGATAAACATCGTAAAAGCGTCCGCAGTCCATACAATAGTTTCTTAATACGCTACCATGAAGCTCATATACAACTTTGCTACCTGCAGCCTGATGCAAACCGTCAATATTTTGTGTAATAACTGCCGTCAACTTTCCTACTTCTTCCAATTTGGCCAAAGCATAGTGAGCAGCGTTTGGCTTAGCTTCAAGACACAGCATTTTAGCCCGATAAAACCGATAAAACTCTGAAATATTCCCCTTAAAAAAACTTCTGCTTAAAATCTGCTCCGGAGGATACGCCCATTGCTGATTATATAATCCGTCTTGAGAACGAAAATCGGGAATCCCACTTTCTGTTGAAACACCGGCACCACCGAAAAAAACAATATTCGAACTACTGTCTACTATCTCCTGTAGTTTTTGCACTTTCTCTGTTATATCCATAACATTCTTCTCCAATCCTAGTGTCACTATATCAAAAGGAATAAAAACCGCCAAGAGGTTTATATTGACAATATTGACTATTATGTCATTCTTCTTTATTATAAAGCACATAACTGTGATAGAAAATCCGATACATCGGATTAACCTTATGTATTCCAAAGGATTGTATATGATTGTAAAACCTATGATTCGTAACAATATTTGTATAAATGCTCATCCCCTCGGATGCGCAAAAGACGTTGAATCTCAAATCCGTTTTGTAAAACAGAAAAAGAATGATAGAAAACATCTTTCTGTCGGACCTAAACAAGTTCTCATTATCGGTTGTTCTACCGGATACGGTTTAGCTAGCAGGATCACCGCAACCTTTGAATACGGAGCTTCTACCATGGGTGTTTCCTTTGAAAAACCTGCCACAGAAACAAAAAGCGGTACTCCCGGCTGGTACAACAACCAAGCATTTGACAGGGCCGCAGAAAAAGAAGGTGTTTTTTCTCTTACCCTTAATATGGACGCCTTCAGCAATCAATGCAGAGAAGCCGTTGTAGAAGAGACAAAAAAACATAACATGGTATTTGATTTAGTAATCTATAGCTTAGCAAGCCCTGTGAGAACAGATCCGGTAACAGGGACTCTCTATCGTTCTGTACTGAAACCCGTGGACAAACCGTATACAGGTCTGACCCTAGACATGCTCACAGGAAAAATCAGTCAAGTCACCGTACAACCTGCCGAACCCAAAGAAATTGCAGAGACAATTAAAGTTATGGGTGGTGAAGACTGGGAACTATGGATAATTTGTTTGCAAGAAGCGGGAGTACTAGCCCCTCACTGCAAAACTATTGCATATTCCTACATTGGTCCTGAAATCTCTAAACCCATCTATCGTTGGGGAACCATCGGTCAGGCAAAACAGGATTTGGAAAAAGCTGCTTACAGAATTACCCGTTATTTACAAAAAAGTAATAACGGCTCCTCCGTATCTCAAGAAGAAACGCCTCATAAAAGTCTTACTCTTATTGATAAAAACAGATTGGACGGATACAACAGCGATATAACTCAACAAGATCGGGGAGCCTTTGTTTCTGTAAACAAAGCAATTGTGACCCGTTCCAGTGCCATTATTCCCATTATTCCTCTATACCTTTCTCTGTTATACAAAGTAATGAAAGCAAAAGGTACTCATGAGAATGCCATTCAACAAATAGAACGGCTGTTTACAGAAAAACTCTATACAGAAAAGCCCATTCCTGTTGATGAAAAAAACAGGCTCCGCATTGACGAATACGAACTAGACAAAGAAGTACAAACGGAAGTTCATCGCCGTTTGGAACTCCTCACGGAAGAAAACCTTAGTCAACTGGGAGACTTGGAAGGTTACTTGCAGGATTTTATGATAAACAACGGCTTTCAGGTAGAGGGTGTAGACTACACCGCAGATTTATCCAGAATGGATGATATCGGAGCTTAAGGCTTTCCCTCAAGGCAGCCTTTCTTGAAGAGAAACTCTTTTGAGGAGAAAACGGAAAGAGGGACGGATACAGTTTTCCTACACGGTTTTTGGCGTGTCCGCCCCCTAGTCTGTCAAGAATGGTGCCGTACAAGTTTCCATCGACAGCCCTTTGGCGTTTCCGCAAAGTCATCAATCAATGTTAACGGTTGATGCCCGCGACGGGGTTCGTACACCGCCAGAT
>JAHLFV010000182.1 GCA_018883625.1 Candidatus Treponema excrementipullorum | reverse complement strand
ACGTTATTGACGAAGAAATTTTTCAGGGAATCAATTCTTTTGTAGAAAATCACAAGTAAGAGAGAACATTATGTCAGAAAAAAATAAAGGTGCTATAGAAGGCGGAAACCATGCAGCTTTGTGGAGTGGTCGTTTTAAAGAGGGGCCAGACGGAGCTGCGGTAGAATTTGAAACTTCCATATACGTGGATGAGCGTATGGCTCAAGATGACATCAAAGGAAGCATAGCCCACGCCACCATGTTGGGAGAAGCGGGAATTATCCCCAAAGAAGAAAGTCTCCAAATAACTGGGGAATTGCAACGCATAGGCGAAGATTTACTGTCAGGGAAACTGAAAATCGACTATTCTGCAGAAGATATTCATTCCTTTATAGAAGGTGTTTTAACAGACAGGCTGGGAGAAGCAGGTAAAAAAGTTCATACCGGTCGCAGTCGTAACGATCAAATAGCCTTGGATGAAAGACTGTATTTACGTCATGCAATTCCCGATTTGCAACGGCGGATTAAAACAGTAGTTTCTGTGTTGGTGTCTATAGCCGACAAACATAAAGAATCTCTGTTAAGCGGTTATACCCACATGCAACGGGCTCAACCAGTTTCTCTGGCACATCATCTGTGTGCCTGGGCCTGGATGTTGCAGCGGGATTGGCAACGTTTAGAAGATGCGTTAGGTCGTATAAACAAATGTCCTTTGGGAGCCGGGGCACTAGCCGGTTCCACATTGCCTTTAAACAGGGAAATGGTGGCTGAAAGTTTGGGCTTTGAAGGAGTGACAGACAACTCTTTAGATACCGTTGCGGACAGAGATTACTGTATAGAGTTCACGGCAGCCTTTTCGTTGATAATGGCCCATCTGTCTCGGTTCTGTGAAGAAATAATTATCTGGTCTACGGAAGAATTCAAGTTTATCACTTTGTCGGAAAAGTGGTCCACCGGTTCCAGCATTATGCCTCAAAAGAAAAATCCTGATTTTGCAGAACTTATCCGGGGCCGAACAGGAAAAGTGTACGGTAACTTAATAGCCTTGCTGACAATGGTGAAGGGCTTACCTCTTTCCTATAATCGGGATATGCAGGAAGACAAGGAAAGTCTTTTTGATGCCTACGATACCGTGTATTCCTGCTTGGAAGTGTTTACCCACATGATAGGAACTGCTCAATGGAATGAGGCAAAAATGGCTTCTTCCTGTGTAGGAGGGCATTCTAACGCTACCGATGTGGCAGATTATCTTGTAAGAAAAGGAATGCCCTTCAGAACAGCCCACGGTGTGGCAGCCGGTGCCGTCAGAATCGCCATAGAAAAAAACTGTAATTTGGAAGATTTGGATATCACTGACTTTCAACGGTGTTCCCCTCTGATTGAAAAAGACATTTTTGAGTACATCACTCCCGATGGCTGTATGAAAAACAGAAAAACCACAGGAGGACCTGCTCCCGAAGAAGTGGCAAAACAGATTGCTTCCTTACAGGATTGGATAAACCAATAAAAACAGAAAAAATGGCTCTCTGACTGATTTTTCTCTTGTCAAGGTATACTATTTGGTGTACAGTGTGACTAAAGTTTTTTCAGTAAAGTAAAATTTTATATGGCTGAAAAAGTGGGAGAGGTATAAAATGAAAAAAATTATAGGTGTTGCTCTTGTCTGTTTTTTAGCTTTCGGTCTTTTAGGCTGTAGCAAAACAACAAAAGAGGATAATTCTTTGGAAGAACTAAAAAGCCGAGGGGAATTTGTTTTGGGGTTGGACGATTCTTTTCCCCCGTTGGGGTTCAGAAATGAGGCAAACGAAATTGTAGGATACGACATAGACTTAGCCGGAGAAGTTGCCAAACGGTTGGGGGTAAAACTCCGCTGTCAGCCTATTGACTGGACTGCAAAAGAGCAGGAACTTGCTACCGGAAACATCGACTGTATTTGGAACGGTTTTACAATGACTGCCGAACGCCTTGAAGCTATGAGTTTTACGGAGCCTTATTTGGACAATGCACAGGTTGTAATAGTTCGGGGAGATTCCGGAATCAAAACTTTGGCAGACCTTGCCGGAAAGACTATTGGTTTGCAAGCCGGTTCCAGTGCCGCTGAAGCCGTTAACGGTGCGGAAAGTTTTAAAAAGTCCCTGAAAAATATCGTGGAATTCAAAGAAAACCTTACCGCTTTGATGGATTTGGAAATCGGCGGTGTTGACGGTGTTGTTATGGATATGGTTGTGGGAAACTACAGTATTAAAACTACCGGTAAAAACTTTGTAGTTTTGGATGAACACCTGAGTACGGAAGAGTACGGCATCGGATTCAGAAAAGGGGATGTAAAACTCCGAGACGAAGTCCAGCGTATTTTGAATGACATGGCTGCCGACGGAACGATTGCTGAAATTTCTACCAAGTGGTTTGGTGCAGATATTTCCGTTGTAGGAAAGTAATATTTTTGAGGTGGAGAAATGGGTTCGTTATTACCGGTATTATTGGAAGGTACGGTGGTATCTTTGAAAGTATTTTTTCTGACTTTGCTGTTTTCTCTACCTCTGGGGCTTCCCATTGCGGCAGCCCGAATGTCAAAAAATGTTTTTTTACAGTGGCCTGCAAAGATTTTTATTTTAATTGTACGGGGCACTCCTCTCATATTGCAACTGATTTTTGTATATTTTGCTCCATTCTATCTGTTTGGTTTTTCTTACGACAGATTTACTGCTGCCATTGTGGCTATGTCTTTAAATTATGCGGCATACTTTGCAGAAATCTATCGGGGTGGTATAAGCTCCATTTCTCAGGGACAATATGAAGCCTGCAAAGTACTGGGATTTACCAAAAGTCAAACTTTTTTTAAAATTATTTTACCCCAAGTTATCAAACGCATTTTACCGGCAACGGGTAACGAAGTAATAACCCTTGTAAAAGATACGGCCCTTGTTCAGGTAATCGGAGTAGCGGAATTGTTCCGGGCAGCCCAAAATGCCGCCAGTCGGGAATTTTCCACCATGCCTATTTTTATTGCCGGTGTGTTTTACTTTGTCATGAACTGGATTGTATCAGAAGTGTTTATATTTTCAGAAAAAAAATTGGACTACTACAAATAAGGAGACTTCCGGTGGCAGAAACTATTATTCAGGTAGAGAATTTATCCAAATCTTACGGCAGTCTTTGTGTTATAAAAGATATTTCCTTTTCTGTGCAAAAAGGTGAAGTGTTGGGAATTATCGGACCTTCCGGTTCGGGAAAGTCTACATTGCTTCGCTGTATTACCCAATTAGAAACAGTTTCCGACGGTTCCATCCGAATTTGCGGAGAAGACTTGGTACGAAAAGGCGTATATGCCCATAAAAAACAGTTGCGACAGGTTGGATTAAAGGTTGGTTTGGTTTTTCAGAATTTTAATCTTTTTCCCCACTTTTCTGTTTTAAAGAACATCACTGAGGCACAAGTTTCCGTTTTAGGGTTAAAGCAGTCTGTGGCGGAAGAGCGGGCTCGGGAGCTTTTAAAAAAAGTCGGTTTGGCAGAAAAAGAAAAATCTTACCCCTTTGAACTTTCCGGCGGTCAGCAACAGCGAGTGTCCATTGCCCGAGCCCTTGCCTTGGAGCCGGAAGTATTGTTTTTTGATGAACCTACCAGTGCTTTGGACCCGGAATTGACCGGCGAAATTCTTAAAGTAATTCGGGAGTTAGCTCAGGAAAAAATGACTATGGTAGTAGTCACCCATGAAATGACCTTTGCCAGAGACTTATCTGACAGAATTATTTTTATGGACGGCGGTGTAATCGTGGAAGAGGGCAACGCAAAAGACATAATCGATTCCCCTAAAGAACAGCGTACCAAAGAATTTTTGAAAAAGTTTTAGTTCCATTTGAAATTTACCAACCATCTTGTGAGAATGGATGTTTCATATTCCCTCAAACAGTGTGGGGTTTTTAGAAGTTTTCTACTCGTTGACTAAAGAAGCAGAAATCGCTATAATTGTTTTTCACACTGTTGTATACAGTAAACTGTCAATACTAGGTCTTTAAAAGAGGCCTTTGGAGGATATAACGTGGTCAGAATCAGACTTAAGAAGTTAGGAACAAAGAAAAGACCATTCTACAGAATTGTAGTAATGGACTCACGAAAACCTCGTGATGGAGAAACAATCGAAGAGATTGGAATTTATCATCCTATTGAGGTGGAAGACAAGCAGATTGCATTTAACGAAGAGCGAGCTCGCTACTGGTTAAGTGTTGGTGCACAGCCTTCCGATATTGTTCGAAAACTTTTTAACAAGAAAAACTTTGCACTGTAAGTGCTGGGAGCGACGGAATGGAAAAAGACCTGATTGAATACATCGCAAAATCACTGGTCGATGATCCTAGTGCAGTCTCAGTAACTGAAACCGAAGGCGAAAAAAGCATTGTTCTTGAGTTGCGGGTCGCCGAAGGTGATATAGGCAAAGTTATCGGAAAGTATGGACGCATAGCCAAGGCATTGCGGACAGTGCTCAGTGCTTCATCAAGTAAAACAGGTAAGCGATACAGCTTAGAGATTCTTGATTGATGGAGCAGTTTGTAGTGGGAATTATCCGAGGCTCCCACGGCCTAAAGGGTAATTGTAAAATAGAAAGTACATCCGGTGAGTACGAACATTTTGCCGACTTAAAAGATGTGACTTTGCGGAAAAACGGTATTGAGAAAAAACAGATTGTAGATTCTGTTTCTGTCAATGGCGGTGTTCTGTTGTTAAAATTCAAAGGAATAGATACTCCCGAGGATATAAAAAAATACTCCGGCTGGGAGATTCTTGTTCCCAGAGAGCATGCTTGTCCCTGTGGGAAGGATGAGTATTATGTAGAAGATTTAAAGCAGTGTCAGTTAGTGTATATTGACAATGCACAGGGACCGGCAGCAAAAGCTGAGCCTACGGTAGTAGGTACTATCACAGACGTATTGGAAGGCGGAGCAGGCGATCTATTGGAGATTGTTCTCTCCGAGAGTTGCGATCTTTTGGCAGAAGATGTGCGAAAAACTTCTTCCGGGAATCCAAGAAAAGTTTTGGTTCCCTTTAAAAAAGAGTTTATCGGAACTGTAGATATTTCTGCAAAACAGGTTCAACTGATGCACCTCTGGATTCTGGAGTAACCATGAAGTTCCATGTGCTGACCTTATTTCCCGAAATACCCCGTGCTTTTTTTGAAAGCTCAATCATGGCAAAGGCGGTAGAAAAGGAAATTATTGCCTACGATTTAGTGAATATCAGAGATTTTGCCTTTGATAAGCACAAAACTTGTGATGACAGTCCTTACGGTGGCGGAGCAGGAATGCTCATGTTACCGGAACCCTTGGACCGAGCTTTGGAATCGGTAAAGGCTTACAAAAAAAGAGTGATTTATGTTACTCCCTCCGGTAAGCCCTTTACGCAAAAGCTGGCACGGGAGTTAAGTAAAGAAGAAGAGCTGGTTTTTATTTGCGGTCGATACGAAGGTATAGACCAGCGGATAATTGACGCTTGGGTCGATGACGAAGTTTCTATCGGAGACTATGTATTGTCTTCCGGAGAAGTGGCAGCAACGGTTATGATCGATGCCATATATCGTTTGATAGAAGGTGTTATATCTTCTGAATCCCTAGAGGAAGAAAGCTTTTCTACAGGACTTTTGGAATATCCCCAGTATACCCGTCCTGAGGTATATAAAGGCATGAAGGTGCCGGAGGTTTTGCTTTCCGGCCATCATGAGAATATCCAGAAGTGGCGCTTGGAAAGACAGTTGGCAAAAACCTTAGCCTACAGGCCTGATTTAATCGATGAGGCCAGAAGAACAGGTGAGCTTAGTCTTGAAGCGGAAAAAATGATTGAGACTATTACAGGACAGGTTTCAAAAGTCTGTCCGAGAAAACATCCTCGTTACAGAGGTAAGGAGAAATAAAATGGATTTGATTCAGACTATTGAAGAATCTCAGAGAAAATCTGAACCGGTTTCTTTCAAAGTTGGAGACACTGTAAAAGTATATTTCAAGATTATTGAAGGTAAAACAGAGCGTATTCAGGTATACGAAGGATTGGTAATTTGCTTTAAGAATTCCGGTATTCGCCGTACTTTCACAGTACGCAAGAATTCTTACGGCGTAGGTGTAGAAAGAGTATTCCCTCTCAATTCACCTCGTATTGCAAAAATCGAAAGAGTACGTCCCGGTAAAGTACGCCGCGGTAAGTTGTACTACATTCGCGGTAAGATCGGTAAGGCTGCAAAGATTAAGGAACTTATCGTTAAAAAGTCAGATATTCAAAAAGCTAACTAGTTTTACGCGCGCCCGATTTTATCGGGCGTTATTTTTATGACCTCCCACATTCCAATACACCTTCTTGATTCTGTTCATACATCTTCCTCCGGTGGTACTGTAACTTTAGGCAGTACTGTTTTTGTCAAAGTTATGGAACAACAAGCTCCCGGTATATATAAGGTGGCTATCGGAAACAATTTTTTTCTTGCAAAATCTCAAACAACCTTAGAAAAGGGGACTGTTTTACAAGTGAAAATACAAGGTAAGGGGAAGCAGATTCTTTTGATACCGGAAAGGTCAACGGAAACAAAAGAGTTTGTAAAACTTACCGAAAATTCTTTTTCAAAGGATAGGCTTCCTCTGCACATACAGGATTTTTTGCAAAAGGTGGGGCTCCCGGCGGATGAAATATCCGGCCGCCTCTTTTCCCTTCTGCAACAACTCCATGTGCGTCCTGACGAAAAAAAATTAAGTAAAGCCTACAAGCTGGCTTCTAAATTCACCGGTAGGGAAAAAGAGGCGGCAGAAACCGCTTTATTTCTTCTAGACAAGGGAATTGAACCTACAGAAGAACATATTATGTCTTTTTTACGTATACTGTTGGGAAGCGGTTTCTCCCGGGAGCCCCTGACAGACGAAGATGAAGGAGCCTCCGATACAGTTTGGGAAGGTAGAAAATCATCTTTGGAAAGAACCTTAGAAAAACTGTTTGGTTGTTCCGTAGATAACTTGGGGCTTGCTGCTGTTGTGGGAGAACAAACAAAACCTCATTTAACATCAGAACCTTGGCAACAGAATAGTGATTTTGTAGAGAAACAGGTAGACAAAAGTAAAATATCGGTACAGAATTTCGGGCTGTTAACGTTGTCTAATCACATTAGAAACGGTACCTACCATTGGATTGTTATTCCCTACGTCTTACCTGTATCTTCTGAGGTTTCTGCTGTACTTAATTCTAAAGATTTAGAAGTAAATGGAAGTATTAGAATTTTAGTAAATACAGAAAGCAAAAAAACAGAAAAAATTATTGTTTGGGGTGAATCTTCACAGAGAAAATACTCTTTTTCGGTGTATTATAAAAACGGTAGACTTGAATCTCTTTCTTATTCCCTGTCTCCCGAAACACAATCTGACAAAGCAGAAACTTTGTTAAAAGAATTGTTTCCCGGTGTAAAAGTATACAGAGGAGAAAGTACGGAAGATGGGATTTTTTGTGATCCCAACCATAAAATTATGTCTTGCAGCCTGGAGGCATGATGAAACAAAAAGCGGTGGGATTAGTATATCCAGAAGGAGCAGAGGCTCCCTTTATCACGGTGAATGTTCAGGGACATTTGGCAGAAAAGGTACTTGAAATTGCAGAAAAGCATAAAATTCCTATTGAAAAAGATAAGGTTTTAGCAGATACTCTGTCTCTATATGAAGTGGGTTCCTATATTCCGGAAAATACTTATGAAGCTTTAGCAAAGATTTTTGCTTTTATTCAAAGAAGTGAGAAATTACAAAATGACTAATTTTAAGAGAATAAAAACCACTGATTTGGTTGTGGGATCAATTTTTACAGAAAGTATTTATTTTGACGACGGAGAAAATCTTTTTTTACCTTTGGGAAAAGAGTTAAAGGAACAAGACATAGACGTTCTTGTTAAATGGAATATATCCTTTGTTTTAACTTCACCAAACTGTATAGCCATTCCCGGTGAAAATTTTGAAGGGTATGTGTAATGTCTTATGAAACTCAAAATAATTATGTGCAAAAAAATCCAAAACCGGTAACCGAATGTTATTTTGAGAGTAAAAGAAAAAGTGTAAATCAGGTAACAGGCAGAAAAGGAGAAGACAAAGCCGATTTATATTTAAAAAGTGAAGGGTTTGAAATTATTCAGAGAAATTACAGGACAAGACAGGGTGAAATCGATATAATAGCAACTAAAGGTGAGTTTTTGGTTTTTGTGGAAGTGAAAACACTACCTCACGGAGATACAAAGACTTTGGAGGCAGTATTAGGTAAAATCAAACGAAAAAGAATTGTGGAAACGGCTAAATATTTTATGTCGAAATATCGACAATATAATGACAGGTACATCAGATTTGATGTTATTGTTGTTGATATGCCAGGTTTACCTCAAATATATCATATAGAAAATGCTTTTTCGGAGAATATGTGATGTCTGCTTCAAAAAAAACTGCTGCTAAGGCTGCCAGAGCGGTAAAAGTCCGGGAATTGCAGGGAAAAATATACGAAGAGGCGTATATGGAAGCTGCAATCCAGAGAATTGCCTTAGTGCTAAGTAG
>JAHLFV010000181.1 GCA_018883625.1 Candidatus Treponema excrementipullorum | reverse complement strand
AGAGAATCCATCAAAGTGGTAAACCATTTTCCGTCGTATATCAGTTCGCTCATCCGCTGAGCTACCAATTGTTTGTAGTGGTATGTATCTCTGTCCAAGCACAGGTGATCCAACATTTCGTGGGCAAAGTACAAAATGGAACCGCCGGGAGTTTCATATACACCTCGACTTTTCATACCTACAAAGCGGTTTTCGCAGATATCTACCAAACCGATACCGTTTCTTCCGCCAATGCGATTCAATTCTGTCATCAATTCCAAGGCACTCATTTTTTTGCCGTTAACGGCAACGGGAATACCTGCTTCAAAGTCGATAGTAACATATTCGCCGGATTCGGGAGCTTCTTCGGGAACAGTGGTCAGTTTTAACATGTGTTTCCAGTTCGGCTCGTTGGCTGTATCTTCCAACTCAAGACCTTCGTGGGATAAGTGCCAAATATTTTCGTCACGGCTATATGACTGCTCTTTTTTCATGGGAACGGGAATGTTTCTGTCTTCCAAAAACTTGATTTCTGCTTCACGACTGTCCAGTGTCCATTTGGGATCTCGCCAGGCTGCAATAACCTGCAAATCGGGAGCAAAAGCTTTAATAGCCAATTCAAACCGAACCTGATCATTCCCCTTACCTGTTGCTCCGTGACAGATGGCAACGGCATTCTCTTGCCGGGCATATTCTACCAATATTTTTCCGATAAGAGGACGGGCTGTTGAAGTTCCCAGTAAATATCTGTCTTCATAAACGGCATTAGCCTTTACGGCCGGCCAAATGTATTCTGTTATATACTCTTCCCGAGCATCAACAACATAACAGGCAGCAGCTCCGGTATCCAAAGCACGCTGTTTTATAACTTTCCAATCGTCTCCCTGTCCTACGTCAACACAGACAGCGATTACATCATAATCATAATTTTCCTTAAGCCAAGGAATAATTACCGTAGTATCGAGACCGCCGGAATAAGCCAAAACAACTTTACCTTTACTCATACTAATCCTCACACGATAAAAGAAAAACTACTGAAGTATATCATTCTGATTATATTCATACAAGAGAAATCAGAAAAAAAATTAAAAATTTGAAAATTAATTAAGTATTATTAAAGTGACAAAAAACTTTACCGGGATGCTGATACTGTAATTGAAGTGCACCCCTAAAGTTGGACAAATAAAGTTTAATTTTGTTTACTCTACCAAAACTTCACTGATCTTTTACTCAAACTTCACTGATCTTTTGTTCCGGCGAAAAATAGGTGAATTCTTTTCTATAATTAACTATAATCATTGTTTGTCGTTTTGTTCCTGTCAATAATCCTTCGCAATTCAGTTCGTGAAAAAAGCTTTACCCCCATCATGCCACGTTGAGAAAAAATATTCCTTTGAACTTTTATTGAAATGGTAGCTAGTATGCACCTGTCTGCATACTAGCTAGGTTTAAAGGTAATCCTAGCAGTGTTGCTCGGTCAGACTAGCTAGGTTGTGCAGCCATCCTAGGAGAGAGTATGGGGGAGCTATGTCAATTATTATTATGTCCAGTTTTTGTGTTCTAATAATTTTATATAGATATTTTACTTGTAGAATTTCACTCACCAATATGTAGGAATTTACTCACCCACATTCTTAAAGTAGTGGAACTATGGGTGGTAAATTATCCATATGAGTACCGCAAAAACCTGTCACCTTTGTAACAAAGTTTCTTTATCAAAAAATAATTGCAATATTTTTTATCTATGTGTTCTCTTTTACTTATAAAATTAAAATCAAATTATTGTTCTAACACAATATCTCCAGTTTTGAAATTGACATGTATTTTTTTATAATCTTTTAAAAAATCTATCAACTCTCTTGATGTAAGTCCTATTCCCAGTCCGACAAATGCACCGACCAACCCGGCGGTAATTAAAGATGTACTGATGGTACCGGTAGCAGCAGCACCGGCTGCAAATGAGAGTGCAGATACACCCAATGATGCCCCTCCTGTAAATGGAGCAGCAACTATTCCTGCAAGAATACCGGCTCCGGCAAGTACCCCACTCCCAATTCCTATCCCTTTCTTTAATTTTTTTGAGAAATTGCTTTTTTGACAACTTCTGCCATTTCATCCTTAAAAGTAATTTTATCAGGACAAGTCTCAACAGCTCTCTGCAAATCTTCTTCTGTTCGAACAATCATTTCATTCATATTCATTTCTCCTATTCAAATCGTATGCTCAATAGATGATTTATGAAGTATCTCATCGTACAGCATAAACTTACTAATATCAAATTTTTCTAAACAGAAAAATAATAACAATGTTTTTATTTTTATCATACAATTATAATACGATATAAAATATTTGTATAGTATCATAATATAATTTTGCGCTAAACAAAATTGCGAACGTGATATTCTGTTCCTATGACATTAAAGTTTGCCGGATTTAATCAACGGCTGCGGGAACTTATTGAAGAATCAGGTAAGACCCACAAAGAAATTGCAGCCGAAACGGGTATTTCAAAAAATATTATCGATAGCTACACCAGCAAAAACGGTTCCTCCCACCCTTCTGCCGAAAATGCCATTCGTTTGGCCAAGGTACTGGGTACCACTGCCGAATATCTTATGACAGGAAATAATCCTTCACCCTTTACGGCCCTGTCCCCGGAACAGAAACGGCTCATACAAAATATTGATGCCTTATCTGACAGGGATAAATCTATTCTTAAAGTGATTATTCAATCCTTTATCAAAATCAAATAAGAATAGATATCCCTGTACAAAATACTGTGTCTCGTTCCCTGTCGGCATCCAATACTCGGTTTTAGCCTTGCCGGTGGATTGTACCGGCAGCACTCTTTCCCAATCATTCATCTTCCGGCAGGTCACCGTAATTATTGGTTTTATAGCTGCCCAAAGAATCGCTGAATTCTTCTATGCCTGTGCAAAAATCGTCGATTTTGTCACTAATTTCTTCAAAGGCATCCCCGATTTTTTCCATAACGGAATCGCAATCAAATAAGTCGTCTAAAATCATATTGTTTCCTTCCATGTAAATTGTTAAAACTGTGATAAAAGAGCATTTTTCCGCTGTCGTACTTCTGCCGCCAATTTTTCCGTAGCCTCAGAAGCTTTTTGTTCTTCCTCTGCCTGCTGTTTTTCTACAGTATCCTTGGCCAGCTTTTGAAACCGCTGCATAAACCGCAGTGCCGATTCGGCAAAATCTTCCGGGAATATATCCTCAACTTCATCATCTTCCAAAGCCTCAATAAATTCCGTCAGCGCAATATCGTTGACACGAATGGAATGTCTGTCCTTTTTTCGCACACGGTAAAACTCTATTTCCGTAGTTCCCCGGACGTTCAAAGCCATACCAATTTCCTGAAAGATATATATCCCCGTGTCAAAAGAATCATCTACATTTTCCGTCTCTTCTGAGGAGGGATAACAGTCGCCGTCATACCGGAAGAGCAACTCCATATCTCCTTTTTTGACAGAAAAAGACATAGTTGCTTCATTATGCCCGGTTATGCCGATGGTAGTTCCCTTGCTCACAAAAGTTCCGGGAAGTTTTTTGTCTGAGAAAAAGCCCAATCCGTTGCCGAACAAACGTAAAACAGATGCCTGTAAACTAGTGTTGTCCATGTCCTTTCCTTGAGTTTTCTCTCCGTCGGTTTCTCCCCTGTCAGCAGCGGTGTCCCCTTTTTCTGCAAGAACAGCTTCCTGTATCAGCTCTTTTCTCTGAAAAATTTCCTGCCATTTTTCTGCAAGAAGAATACCGTCTTCTGTTGTGCCTTTATCTAAATCCGCAAAAAAATAATCTGTTGCAAACCCCATACATGCCTCCTGAATCGATTGTAGGTACACTATACAAGCCCGATG
>JAHLFV010000180.1 GCA_018883625.1 Candidatus Treponema excrementipullorum | reverse complement strand
TGGGATGTACTTTCATTGTTTTCTTTGACTGTATTTTCTTTTGATGCCGTACCTGCCGTACCCGGATTTTCATCCGTCTGCAATTCCGGTTTGCCCGGAACCTGTTGGGCAGCCATACCGCCGGCCTCTTTAGAAGGTACGCTCTTATTGTGTTTTGTCGGTTTTACTTTCACATTCGCAACATCTTTTATATCTCCGCTGCTTCCAACAACTATACCTATCAGGTTTGCCTTGAGTAAAGATTCCCAATCATCGTGAGTATCCAGAACACCCATCATCGCAAGATCGCCTGCATAAGATACCAAGAAATCAGTTCCAATCTTTGCACCGGCAGCTTCCATGAAATTCCCGAGCTTTTGAGGGTCGCTGAATACTTCCTTTAACGCTGCAGCTCTGTTTCCGTCAGTTATTTGAGTTTTAAATGTCTCTGTCAGTTTTTTGTCGACTAACTTATTAAACGCCTTCATACCCAGCTTACTTGCCTTGTAACCTACGACAAAACCTCCGGCATTCATTATTAATTGTTTACTTAAATCTGTAAGCTCTTCTTCACTTATTTCTTCGCGGGTCAATGCTTCCGTATAACCAAGGGCACTTTCTGCCGCCATACCGCCTATCGCTAAAGTATTACCTGCTGTTATCAATCCAGCACCCAATGGCGCTGCAGGTGTGAAACATAATATGCCGCCAACAACCGTCATCGCCATCCCAGCCATTGACGCACTGCCCGTGTACTTCCGGATGAAGCTTTTGTTGTCATTCTCCATCGCCTGTACAAGTTCTTCCGTAAACTCATTTCCGTAAGCATTTGTGTAAGCCGCTTCATAATCCTGATTTATAGCAAGCATCTTATCTTCAGGCTTACCTCCCAGAACTTTCTCTAACTGCTTGTCCTGCTGCTGGATTCCAAAACGCAATAATAAATTCAATATGTTCTGCTGCTGGGTCTCTGTCCCATAGGCACTCATATCCAAAGTTAACTTACCATTAACTTCTTTGGTTGCTATCATAAACTTGCCCTGACTTATTACTTCGTCAAGCTTTTCTTTTGCTAAGTTTATATCTCCGCCATAGTATTTTTCATACAATACAGCAACCTTGTCTCTTTTTACTTCGGCGCTTTCTTCACTCTTTATTAATGCTTCAGCACTTGCCTTAAATTGAGCGTGCTTATTCACAGCCCCTGTTGCCAGTGCCATCTCCTGCTGATGCATTATTACATTCTCTACTTTTTCTTTACTGTATTGAGTACCACGTTCATATCTGAATACTTCTTCAAAGCTAATAGGCTCATCAGTGTCAAATTCTAAAGGTATTCCTTTGCTTTTTATACTTATAGCACGACTATCCGGCAATACTTGTACAGGTTTATTTTTCTTTGCGTTAGCTAATAACTTTTGCAAATTTTCTTCGGTTTCTTCGGGAGTACTTGTGACTAATCCGTGCATTACGCTCTTTAAGCTGTCCATACTCGGAATATTGTCTATCATTCTCTGGATATAGTCCTCGAGAAATTTTCCGAATTCTTCTTTGCTCAGCTTCCCGCGGTTTCTGTCAAGAAAATCTAACCCTGTATTTTCATCCTTGTCGTAGAGACGTCGGGTTAACATCTTTTTCAAATGCTCTTTATTCTGCAAATAGTAGTCGCGCTTTGTTAATTCTCCGTCGCGTGCGAGCATCAAATTATCCGCACCTGTCGCCTGCAGTGCCAGAGCTTCTTCTACATTACTTGAAGATAATTCACTATTAAAATAATTCTTTAACGCATCATATCCCTTACTTACTACGCCGTTATCCTGCTTTTGGTACAGTACGTATGATTTGCTGACGTCCTCCATTATTGTGTTGATTACTTCATTTTTTGCCTGTTCTTCTGTCAGTTCAAATTTAAGAGGTTCAGCTGCTTTGGTTTGCTGTTTTGCTTGGATATTTGGGGTTTCAGGCGGGGTGATTTCAGCTGCACTTTCTACACGTAAGCCCATATCACTATTTGAGCTGATTGGTTTTGTGTCTCCAAATAGTTTTATTGACGTGTTTGCTTGATTGTTTGTTTTCGATTTGGCTGCTTGAGCAGGCACTTCTGCGCTGCCGGCGTGTTCTTCTTTTACCCGTTCTTCCATTTGTCTGTACCAGCTTTGTACTTCACTGCGGGTTAATGCACCTTTCTCCAGCATTATGCTCACGATTTTTTCCCGACTGTACTCTTTGTACTGCGGGTTTGATTGTATATATGCAGATATCTTGCTTTCTACGCCTGTCGTACTCATTTTTACCTTTTACCTGATTTGGACATACCTTGTCCACATGATGTATAACGGTTTTTGAACAGGCAAACTTTAAGAAAATCAAGTAAGTTTTACGTTTCTTAATATAAAATATCAATTCACTATTCGCGGGCCGTTCGTCACTTGTTATTTATATTTTTATGCTATGATTAATCTATGGATAAGAATATTAATAAAAACGGAAAAATTAAAATCGGCTTAATCGGTCTTGGTACAGTTGGTTCAGGAGTTTATAAGACTCTGGAATCTTTTAAAAATATTGAAGTTGTGAAAATCGCAGTTCGGAATGTTAATAAAAAAAGAAATATTCCAAATCTTGATGAATCAATTATTACGGGAGATCCTTACGAGGTTGTTAATGACCCTGAAATTCAGATTGT
>JAHLFV010000179.1 GCA_018883625.1 Candidatus Treponema excrementipullorum | reverse complement strand
GGCATTCCGTTCCTGAATTTGTTTTAGTTCCTGTTCTAACTCTTTTTCACCGATTTCTACAACAGGCACTTTGATTTCAACACTGTCAAAGTTTTTTACTTCAACAACAGGGAAAATATCGTAAGTGACGGAAAACTGCAAATCATTGGTCAAATCAAGTTCCGGCATTTTGTCAATGGAAGGCTGTGCGTAGGGAAGGGGTTTTTCTTCGATGGTGTCAAAAATTTCTCCCAAAGCTTTATCCATAATGTCGGCAACTGCATCAGCTTTAAGAGCATCGCCGTATTTTCTTTCTAATACATTGAGGGGAACATGACCTTTGCGAAATCCGGGGAGCTGTACATTCTTTGCAATTTTCTTTACTGATTCATCATAGCCAACGGCTACATCTTCTTTTGCAACAGTTACTGTCAATTTAACGGCAGATTTTTCCAGTTTTTCGATTTCATGAGTTACTTTCATGTCTAGATTCCTTTCAATATGAATTTTTACAGGTATACTATACCAATGACCTGAATAATAAAAAAAGGTGATTCGGAATACTCCGAATCACCTTTCTGTTAGAGCGGGAAACGGGAGTCGGACCCGCGACATCGACCTTGGCAAGGTCGCGCTCTACCACTGAGCTATTCCCGCAAACATCGTAGGGCTAATCACTCATTCCCATTCACCACACTCTTTGAAAAAGAAGTGCGAGAGAAGGGACTTGAACCCTTACGCCTAGGGCACTAGATCCTAAGTCTAGCGTGTCTGCCAATTTCACCACTCTCGCCCGTTGTTGGGTATCGGTGTTTAACCTCTCGACAAAAAGGAGAATATCATATACACAAAAACATGTCAATAGTTTTATAAAATTTTGTGTATTTTTTTGAGAAACTCTAAAACTTTCTTTTTGTAAAAAAACAGTTGCTTTTTCTGGCATTTATACGCATATTTAATATGAGGTGTTACTATGTCAAATTATGATCACGATGAAAACAATTTTTTAGATTCGGATATGTTAGAAAATACCCAGAAGGATGGGACAGAAAACACAGAACAGGCTATTACTCACACAGAATCATCAGAAAGTGTTGTGGGTGGAGATAATGATGATAATAGTGAAAAACTTAAGGAAGATACATTGAATAAAGATACACATACTGTTTCAGAAGCTGCAAATGCCGAAGAACCGAAAGAAAATCAACCTAAAAAGGGTACGGTTAAAGATAAGGATTCTACCATAATTCCCTTGGATCAAACTCTGTCTAACAAGCTTTTTATTGTGCCTTTGTCCGGCAGACCTATTTTTCCGGGTATTTTTACCCCTCTTATGATTACCGGTACTGAGGATGTAAAAGTAGTGGATGAGGCCTACTCCGGTGACGGCCTTATCGGTATCATTATGATGAAGCAAGATACAGAGTCTCCTTCTTTGTCTGATTTGTACGAAGTGGGAACGGTTGCCCGAATCATAAAGAAAATCAATTTGCCTGACGGTGGAGTGAATGTTTTTATTTCCACTATTAAGCGTTTCCGCATCAGAAAAGTGCTAAGCAACAAAGAACCTATGGTGGCTGTTGTCCAGTATTTGGAAGACAAAGACGATGACACCATTGAGGTTAAAGCTTTAACTCGGGCATTAATCAGCGAAATGAAGGAGATTTCCGAAAATAATCCTCTTTTTTCCGAAGAAATGCGTCTGAATATGGTAAATATAGATCATCCGGGAAAAATTGCTGACTTTATAGCTTCCATACTGAATATCGATAGACAAGAACAGCAAAAGGTTTTGGAAATATTGAATGTTCAGCAACGAATGGAACAAGTTCTTGTGTACATAAAAAAGGAACAAGAGTTGCTGCGTATTCAAAAGCGGATACAGTCAGAGCTTAACGACAGAATAGAAACTCAACAACGGGAATATTTTCTTAAGGAAGAGCTTAAAGCTATTAAAGAGGAATTGGGCATTACTACAGACGCTCATAATTCCGAGTATCAAAAATTTAAAGAAAAAATCGATTCCTTTAATTTTGAGGGAGAGATAAAAGAAGCGGTAGAAAACGAATTGGAAAAATTCGCCCTTATGGATACCAGTTCTTCCGAATACAATGTAGTCAGAAACTATTTGGAGACAATTGTGGGATTGCCTTGGGGAGATCCTCCTGTAGAGGATTATGATATTGCCACGGCAAAAAACATTTTAGAAGAAGATCATTACGGTCTTGATGACGTAAAAAAACGTATTTTGGAATATTTGGCTGTCAGAAAATTAAAAAAAGACAGCAAAGGCTCTATTGTTATTTTGGTTGGTCCGCCAGGAGTGGGAAAAACCAGTATCGGTCGTTCCATTGCCAGAGCTATGAATAAACCCTTTTTTCGTTTTTCTGTAGGTGGAATGCGGGATGAGTCTGAAATTAAAGGACACCGAAGAACGTATGTGGGAGCTATGCCGGGAAAAATCATTCAGGGCTTAAAAATCGTAAAAAGCAGAAGTCCCGTTTTTATGATCGATGAAATCGATAAATTGGGCATAAGCCATCAGGGGGATCCAGCCAGTGCTTTGTTAGAAGTGTTGGACCCTGAACAAAACGTTGCATTTCGGGATAACTACTTGGACTTGCCTTTTGACGTTTCCGACGTGTTCTTTGTGCTGACAGCCAATACTTTGTCTACCATTCCAGAACCGTTAATCGACAGAGCTGAGATTATTGAACTTTCCGGTTATATCGATCAGGAAAAAATGGAAATTGCAAAAAAATATCTGATTCCGAAAACTCTTATCAAAAACGGATTGAAAAAAAATCAAGTGAAGTTTGATAAATCTGCTTTAACTTTGATAGCACTTTCTTATGCCAGAGAGTCCGGAGTTCGCCATTTTGAAAAATGTATTGATAAGATTTCCCGAAAAATCGCTATGGAATTGGTTACCGATAATGCTGTTGTAGAGTCAAAAGCTACACTGTCTCGGTTGACGGAACAGTTACAAGCCTTAAAAAATACCGTTGCCGGTACAGATACAGAATCCTCAAAAACCGAACAGGCTCAGGTAAGTGTAGAGCCCAAAGTTATGGGTGCCGAAGATGAAGTTTCTCTTACAAAAAAAATTGCAGAAGCCGAAAAAGCTTTGAAAACTGCTTTGAGCAAAACCTTTGTGGTAGATGAAGAAGCTGCAAAGAAATACTTGGGAACTCCCGTGTTTGATGAATCAGAGATCAAGCGGGCGGATAAGGTGGGAACATCTATAGGTTTGGCTTGGACCAGTATGGGGGGAGATACTTTGCTTATCGAAACGGCAGCTATACCGGGAAAAGAGGGATTTCACATGACTGGCCAGTTGGGAGATGTAATGAAGGAATCTGCCGCTATCGCCCTCAGTTGGATCCGTCGTTATGTTATTGAAGAAGGTATACGAGATAATGATTGGTTTGATAAATATACCATACATATTCATATCCCCGAAGGTGCTATACCTAAAGACGGTCCTTCTGCCGGTATTACTTTGACAACGGCTTTGTATTCTCTTCTTGCAGAGAAAACTATGAAACCCAATACTGCTATGACGGGGGAGTTGTCTCTTACAGGTCAGGTGCTTCCCATTGGCGGTTTACGGGAAAAAACTGTTGCTGCAAAGAGAAATAAAATCAAGGATATAATTATTCCCAAAGCAAACCTTCGGGATTTGGATGATATCCCGGATATTGTAAAAAAAGGGATAAAATTTCATCCCGTTTCCAGAATAGAAGAGGTTTTGGCCTTGGTTTTTAAGAATTAATCGTGAAATTTGACATCTTTTTATTCCTATTGTACAATGTACGGTAGGTTAAAAATATGAAATACACGATACAAGACGGTAAAGAGCTTAGAGTTGCCATTTCCGGAAAGAGTGGATGTGGCAACACCACGGTCAGTTCTCTTTTGGCTGAATCACTGCAAGTTACGCTGATAAATTATACTTTCAGAAATTTAGCCAAAGAGTTGGGAATTTCTTTGGCAGAAATTATTGAGCGAGCCAAAACCGATACCCAATACGATAAACTGGTGGACACAAAACAAGTTGATTTGGCAAAGCAGCAGTCTTGTGTTTTAGGCTCTCGGTTGGCCGTGTGGATGTTACAAGAAGCTGATTTAAAAGTGTATTTGTTGGCTGATAATCAAATTCGGGCTCAACGCATTTTGAATCGAGAAGGCGGTGATTTGGAAGAAATCAAAGCCTTTACGGATATGCGGGATAGGGAAGATACAAAGCGATATAAAGATCTGTATGGTATTGATAATAATGATTACGCCTTTTGTGACCTTATTATAGATACAGCTCTCCACAATCCTGAAGAAATTGTAGGGATAATTTTAGCAAAATTAGAAGAAAAAGGACTTGTAAAAAAAAGTTAATTTTATGAGTTTTTATTCTGCTGATTTGTTCGTAGAGTTGTCTAAAGACAGGGAAGAATTTCAGAAAATAATCCTTGATTATTACAGTGATTTTGGACGTTCTTTCCCTTGGCGGGAAACTGATGATCCTTATGCCATTTGGGTATCGGAAATTATGTTGCAACAAACCCAAACGGAACGGGTTTTGCCAAAATACAGAGAGTGGATGAAAGTTTTTCCCACCATACAGTCTGTGGCTGAAACTCCTTTGAGTACCCTTTTATCTTATTGGAGCGGTTTAGGTTATAACCGTCGATGTAAGTTTTTGCAAGATGCTGCCAAGCAGATTATGGGTAACGGCGGAAGTTTTCCGAGCCGAACTGACGATATGAAAAAACTGCCGGGAATCGGTGCATATACGGCGGGAGCAATCAGCGCCTTTGCGTTTAACAGGCCGGAAGTTTTTATTGAGACAAATATCAGGGCTGTATTTATTTTCTTTTTTTTCTCGGAGCAGGGAAAGGTAACAGACAAAGAATTATTGCCTTTGATTGAGCAAACCTTGGATAGAAATGATCCCAGAAGATGGTATTATGCGTTAATGGATTACGGTGCTCAGTTAAAGAAAAAAACGGTGAATCCCGGCAGATTAAGTGCCCATTATACGAAACAGTCTAAGTTTGAAGGTTCTTTGCGTCAGGCTCGGGGAGCAATTGTGAGACAGCTTACACGGTTAGAGAACAATGCTTTGGATTTAAGCTTTATAGAAAAAGAAGAACATATAGATTACCAACGGTTGAAAAAGGCTGCAGAAAGTTTGGTAGCGGAAAATATACTGTGTAAGGAAGACGACAAGTATTTTATTGTCCGTTGAAATGTCGGTAACTATTTTATGTGTATAAAAATGGATAGAAATTGCCATATTTGATTGTTTGTTTTTAATAAGGAGGAGTACAATGTTGACAGACAGTTTGGTTTTGAAAGAAGTAGAGCTCCAAGATATTGAGCAATACAATGAATTGTTAAAATATGTTTTCCAGGTAACAAAGCATGTGTTGCAACAAGTGGGTTGGGAAGACAGAGAGATATTAAGGGCAAAATTGCCCACCTTCAAAAAAGCCAGTGTTTGGGGGTGGTTTGACAACAATAATTTGGTTTCTCAGTGTGTAGTATATCCCATGAAAGTACGTATCTTCAGTCAAATTTACGATATGGGAGGTCTTACCGGAGTAGGGACATATCCTGAATATGCAAATCAGGGACTGATGCATAAATTACTGGAAAAGGCGTTGTACAATATGAGAGATGCCGGACAGTATATTTCCTATTTATATCCCTATTCCATACCCTTTTATAGAAGGAAGGGATGGGAAATTATTTCTGACAAAATTACCTATGAGATACAAGATTATCAATTACCAAAAAACAAAAAAGTTTCCGGTCGGGTAAAACGGGTTGCTGTAGACGGAGAAGAAATTAAAAAAACTTACACAGCCTTTTCCGATTGTACTCACGGTGCCCTTATTCGAGACAGTTTGGCTTGGAACGAGTATTCTCTGTGGGATAATGATGACATGAACGCCGCAGTGTACTACAGCAAAAACGATATTCCCGAAGGATATGTCATTTATTGGATTGCGGACGAAGTATTTCACATCAAAGATATGATTTTCTTAAATGAAGAGGCTCGGATCGGTTTGTGGAACTTTGTCAGTGCACATTTTTCCATGATTTCAAAAGTGGTGGGAAATACTTTTACTGATGAATCTTTGACATTCTTATTGGAGGATGCAAAAATTCAGGAAACTATTTCTCCCTATTATATGGCTCGTATCGTAGATTTTCAAAAATTTATCGAAAAGTATCCCTTTAAGCCTGATAACAGAAAACGGGTGTGGGCTTTCACCTTGGAAGATCCCATATTGCCTTGGAATCAAGGCGGTTTTGTGCTGACAATTGACAGACAGGGGCACGGACACGTGGAACCCAGTGCAAAGCGCCATAAGTCATATATAGATATTCAAACCATGACTACCATGTTGCTAGGATACAAAAGACCGGACTATCTGAATAAAATAGGTCGACTCCGTTGTTCGGAAGCTGTTGTCGATATGCTGGAAGATTCCATTGAACAGCAAACTCCCTATTTTTCCGACTACTTTTAGAAATCTTTTCGTCCCCTTTATCTTTTTTTAGATATATGGCATAATTACCGAAGATTTTTTATTGAAAGAAGATTTATTGACTGTATAAATCTGTCTCAGGAGGAATTGTTTTGTATAAACCTGTTGACCCGAAAGCAAATTTTTCTCAGCAAGAAGAAGAAGTTCTTGCCTTTTGGAAAGAGAAAGATATTTTTAAGAAATCTATTGCACAGCGCAAAGATAAAGAAGAATACGTATTTTATGACGGACCTCCTTTTGCAACAGGGCTTCCTCACTTTGGACACTTTATTCCCAGTACTATAAAAGACATTATTCCTCGATATCAAACCATGAAAGGGTACAAGGTAGAGAGACGATTTGGTTGGGATTGTCATGGCTTGCCGGTAGAAAACCTTATTGAAAAAGAATTGGGGTTAAATTCTAAGACCGATATCGAAAAATACGGTGTAGCAGAGTTTAATGAAGCCTGTCGTGCCAGTGTGCTCCGTTATGTAAACGAATGGGAACAGACTATTACCCGTTTAGGGCGTTGGGTGGATTTCAAAAATGATTATAAAACCATGAATCCTGATTATATGGAGTCTATTTGGTGGGTTTTAAAAAGTCTTTGGGAAAAGGGGCTTTTGTATGAGGGGCATTATATTTTGCCTTTCTGTCCCCGATGTTCTACAGTACTTTCCAATCATGAGTTAGCTCTAGGGGGATACAAAGACGTCCATGATCCGGCAATAACCATTCGTTTTAAAGTTACAGAGGCCGGTTCAAAATCCAATGATAAAGATATGGCTAACGGTTGTACCTATATGTTGGCATGGACAACTACTCCTTGGACGTTGCCCTCTAACTTAGGATTAACCATGGGACCGGATATAGATTATGTTAAGGTAAAAGACGGTGATGAGTATTACATTTTGGCAGAAAGCCGGCTCCACGCTTACTATAAAAAACCGGAAGAATGTGAAATCGTATGGAAGAAAAAGGGTACTGAGCTTGTAGGAACTCGGTATGAGCCTTTGTTCCCGTATTTTGCGGATTTGGCAAAGGCTACCGACGGCAGTGACGGCAATCCTCCCTCCATCGGAGCATTCCGGGTATTTAACGCAGACTTTGTTTCTACAGAAGACGGTACCGGTATTGTTCATACGGCCCCCGGATTTGGTGAAGACGACAATTTGGTTTTCAAAGGTTCCGGTGTTCCCGTAGTTTGTCCTGTGGATAATGAATGTAAGTTTACCGGAGAAGTTCCCGATTACCAAGGTCGTTTTGTAAAAGATTGCGACAAAGACATTTTGGATAGACTCAAGAGAGAAGGTAAACCGGTAAAGAGAGATCAAATCCTTCACGCTTATCCTCACTGTTGGCGTTGTTCCAGTCCGCTTATTTATCGGGCTGTAGGTAGCTGGTTTGTGAAGGTAGAAGATATCCGTCACAAAATGGTTGCTGCAAACCAAAAGATAAATTGGCAACCGGAGCACATTAAAAATGGACGGTTCGGTAAGTGGTTGGAAGGTGCCCGGGATTGGGCTATCAGCCGTAACCGTTACTGGGGAAATCCGATTCCTGTATGGAAGTGTCCCGACTGTGGCAAAACCATTTGTATCGGAAGCCGTCAGGAGTTAAAAGAGCTGTCCGGTGTATATCCCGAGGATTTACACAAACACTTTGTAGATAAAATTACGATTCCCTGTGAGTGTGGCGGAACCATGACCCGTATTCCTGAAGTATTGGATTGTTGGTTTGAGTCGGGTTCCATGCCTTACGCTCAAAATCACTATCCTTTTGAAAATAAAGAATATTTTGAAAGTCATTTTCCTGCTAATTTCATTTCAGAGGGATTGGATCAAACTCGGGGATGGTTTTATTCTTTGACAGTTTTAGCTGCAGCCTTATTTGACAGACCAGCCTTTGAAAACTGTGTTGTGAACGGTTTGGTTCTTGCTTCCGACGGTAAGAAAATGTCCAAAAGTTTAAGGAACTACACAGATCCGGCAGAGGCAGTAAAAATGTTCGGGGCAGATGCCATCAGACTGTTTTTAATGCATTCTGCTGTTGTAAAGGCCGATGACCTGAAATACAGTGATGAAGGTGTTCGTGATGTATTAAAGGGTATATTGATTCCTTTATGGAATAGCTACAGCTTTTTTGTTACTTATGCCAATATTGACGGTATTCATGTTAACGGTGACAAGTGTCTAGACAGTCAGCCTGTAAATCCATTGGATCGATGGCTTTTATCTATAACGGAAAAACTTGTGAAAAATGTAACGGAAGCCATGGATGCTTACGATTTGTCTCGGGCTATAGACCCCATTGTTTCCTACATTGATCAGTTAAATAACTGGTATATCCGAAGAAGTCGTCGACGTTTTTGGAAAAGTGAAAGTGATATAGACAAAACGGAAGCTTATGAGACTTTGTATACAGCATTAAAAACTTTTTCATTGGTAGCTGCTCCCGTTATTCCTTTTATAACTGAACAGATGTGGCAAAATCTCAAGACAGAATCCGATCCGGAATCAGTCCATTTGGCAGATTATCCTGTTTACAACGAGAAACGCCGAGATGAAGACCTTGAATTCAAGATGGATACGGTACAAAAAGCTGTGTCCATGGGGCGTTCACTGCGATATCAGTATAATCTGAAGATTCGTCAGCCTTTAAAATCCGTTGAGTTTGTAACAAGAAATACGGAAGAGAAGAAGGTTCTTTTGGAGATGGAAGAATCTATTCGGGAAGAATTAAATGTAAAGAAAGTTGTATTCCACGAGCGGGAAGACGAATTGGTGGAGTACAAAGCAAAGGCTAATTTCAGAACTTTAGGAAAAGAACTGGGACCTTTAATGAAAGTTGCTTCCGGTATAATTGCAGAGCTGGATCAGGAGGCTATTCAGTCTATTTTAGACGGTGCTACTTTGAGCTTGGATGTGCAAGGTACTACTGTAGAGTTGGATTCATCAAAAATTCTTGTTGACAGAATTGAAAAAGCTAATTTGAAGGTTGTAAACGATGGTACATTGACTGTGGCCTTAGACTCAGAAATTACTGATGATTTGAGAAAAGAAGGTTTTGTCCGGGACTTGGTTCGCGGTATCCAAAATTTAAGAAAAGAGAGTGGTCTCTCTGTTACGGACAGAATTTCTCTGAAAGTATCTGCTGCTTCTTCTCTTGATTCTCAAATTTACAATGAGTTAAAGGAAGCTGCAAGTCAGTTTACAGATTTTATCTGCGGGGAAACTTTAGCCACAACTCTTACTTGGGTAGATGGTTTGGAAGGTACTACTGTAGAGGCCGGCGATGCTTTGTGGAGTGTAGCTCTTGAAAAAGTGTAGAGTTATTTTAAGCACTCTGATATTGACTGTTGTGTTTTTATCAGGGTGTGCCACCACAAACAGAGCCGACACAAGGGTAAAGTTGCTCAATGTATTGCCGGAAAATAGTGATATATATCTTTATTTTCCCGTAAAAGAGAATGCTTTTTTGGCATCTCGTATTTTTCAAACGTTTTTTCCTTCAATTTCTTCCGGTGACAGGGAAGATCTCATAAATCGTTGTGTAGCCTTGTATGTTGCGGTCAAAGAGGATAAGGCTACGATTCTTGTGGAAGGTTCTTTTCCCAGTATTGGCGTAAACGTGGCTTTATCCGAAAAAAACGGTTGGACAAAACAAAAAGACAGTAGCCTTCCCGGTACTGATACTTACTACATGTATAAGGATTTGTCTTACAAAATCGCTTTTCCTACGTCTTCATTGTGTATTATTTCTTATGATTTACATGCTGTGTTGACAAAATATGATTTGGTAGTAAAAAACGGTATTTACGATTTTAATCCTTTGCTTTTTCCTCCCGGCAGTATGGCTGATGAAAATTTAAAAGCCGTTGATTTTTATGTGGATGATTCGTTTGATTTGTTTACATCTACTTTCATAGGTAAATTGCCCATCGAACTTCCTTTAGGAAAAATGTATGGGCGATTTATAGCTTTACAAGATGAAAAAAACGTTTCAAAGTCCCATGAGTCTTTGTATGATTTTTATGGATATTTTATCTTACCCGATGCCAAGGTTGCCATACCGACTGCTTCTGCTTTAAAATTGTTGGGCAGAACTATGGGATATAATCTTTCAATTACTCATCAGGACACATTGATGGAAATTTCCGGTATATCGATTTCTGCCGATACTTTGGCAGAATTTATTTCCAGTTATATACAATTTTTTGGAGGAAGAAATGGAGTCTAAAATCATTCTCAAAGCTGAAGACTTGGATGGGTATTTGACGGAACAAGATCAAAAATATCTGGCAGATATGGATAAACTATACGAAGAAGCAATGACTTCGTTTAAATTAATTTCCTCCGGTGGTTTTAGCTCAACCAGAGCAGCGGAAGAAAAGAAAATTATCGATGCATATAATGAGATGGGACATTTAATGCAAACGATTTGTCAGGAAGTGCCGGCTCTTCAGGTATATTCTTTTTGTACCGAACAGGAAAGCCATGCAGAGGCTTCTCGTGTAATTGCAAAATTGAGAGATGTCCGTACAGATCATCAGGAATTTGTTTACTACAGTCAAAGAGCTTATGAAATGCTTTTTAAACAGGCATATACCGGTCATCCTTCAGATAAAAAAAATTATTTGATCGTAAAGACGCCTGTTACCGTTCCTGTGCAAAATTATTCCGTTCACAAAATCCCTGACATCGATCATAAAATCGAAAATTCTGTAATGTGTGTCATGTTGCGAGGTGCTTTGTTGCCCTCTATGATTATGTCAAAGGAAATAGAAGAATATTCTTCTCATGGTTATGTTACACCTTTTGCTTTGTTTAAGATTAAAAGAAACGATCATCGTCACGAAAATGACATGGAATATATCTTGGATTTAAAGAATTCTTTCTTTAATTTGGATGATTTAAACGGCAAAGATTTGATTTTTGCAGATCCTATGAATGCTACCGGTGGTTCATTGGTCACAGTTGTTAAGTACTTGTTAGATCAGGGAGTAAAACCAAAATCAATCAAGTTTTTCAATGTAATTGCAGCCTTAAAAGGTGGTTTGAGAGTTGTTCGGGCTTTGGAAAACTGTACGGTTTATACTTTATGGATGGATCCCGTTTTGAATTCATCAGCTTATATTATGCCGGGATTAGGGGATGCCGGGGATAGATTAAACGGCAAAGATACGGAAGAAACTCCCCGAAATATTATCCAGTTGATTGCAGATTACGGTTCCAATATAACAGGACTTTATCGTTCACAATTGAGAAAGATTGAGCAAACCGTATTGGGAAGATATGTTTAATTGTTTTCAATGGATCATAGCTTGTTGTGTTGCAGGGGTCTTGTGTTTTTCCTGTGGCACAACAGGTCCTACTGTTATTGGTGAACGTAACAGAATTTATGAAAACATAACAAGTGAATACTTTCTTGTAGCTGATGCCTATTTAGAAAATAAAAATTATCAAAAAGCTGTAGAGTTTTATACAAAGGCGTCTGTAAATAAAAACCTTACTGATTTGGCAGAATATAAAATCGCATATACTTATGCTCTGTGGGAAAAATGGGATGAAGCCGCTACAGGGTATAAAAAACTTTTAGACAAAGAGCCTGATAATTTTTCTCTGCGTTCTTCTTTGGCTTATGTGTATGCCCGTCAAGGCTATGGAGATTTAGCTGCTCAAGAGTACGAAGTTCTTTTGAGGGACTACGAGTGGGATCAATCTGTGTTGGAAAACTATATTGTTGTTCTTAATTCCCTGGAACACTATGAGCTGGCGGAAGAAAAATTATCTTTGTTGGAGGAATTTTTCCCTGAAAGCAACAAAATAGAATCTTTCAGAGAATCAATTGACAAAGGATTGGAAGCTCAACAGCAAGTTGCTGAGGAAAAAGATGGTACAGAGTCCGAATCACCAAATGATGGTGAAAACAACACATCAGACACTGATAAGAACAGTGATACAGATAAAGCAGACCATCAAGACGGAAACTGAAAAATAACAGGTTACGTAAGAAGATTGCTTTTAGCTTACCTTTATTGATGTTTGCATCAAAAATCGTTGTCAATGATACAGTTGATTTAACAAAAAACCACCCCAGTTGATCTAGGGTGGTTTTTTATATCTTACTCTGCAGGTTCAGTGTAGTCTGAAATATATTGTCTGTATTTCTCTGGATCTACCCGAAAAGCTACTATAGGCGTGTCAGGATCCATGAAGGCTCGCTGTAATGCTTCCTGAGCCTCCGTAAAGATGCGCTTTGCAGGGATCAATCTAAAAGAACGGGTTGATATTCCGATACCTATTTCATTGTCCATACCCAATTCTTTTAGTTTTTCACTCAACTGTTCATATATCTCTTCTGCAAATTTCAAAGCAGCATCAATAGTCATATTGTGTACTATACAAGAAAAGCCGTCGTTACCGTATTCAAAAATCATATCTTTGAATTGAATATAGCTGAAAATGATATCATAGAATTCCTGGGCGTTGGGAGACTCCGTATCGAAATCTTTTATTCTTATCATCATCAGCGTAATATCTTCTTCCGAAGAGGCAGAACGAATCAACTCTGAATCAAGTCTATCTTCCAAATACTCTTCCCAACCGAAGCCGGTAACAGGGGAGAACAAACCATAAGGACTGTCAATGTGTTGATCTGATATTTCTTGGGGCTGTGTAGAACCTTGTTCAGATACCTCGTCCACACTTTCATCTGTAACATGTTTCGGTTCCTGTTCAAAAACTGTTTCTGAAAGTTCAGGTTTTTGCTCCTGTTTTTCTTCTTCTGAGATTGATTGTTGGATATCAAGTTGAGGTTTCTCAGATACAGTTTCAGCATATTGTTCTGAAAAATCTTCGGCGCTTTCTTCCTGTATGGGAACATCATTTTCTAGCTTCTGTTCCGTAAAAATCTCTTCCGATGCCATGGAACGTTCTGCCACAATTTCGTCTTCCGTTGTCAGGTTAGAAACATTCTCTTTGAGGACGAATTGACTGTCGTCACAATTATCAGGATTTTCCTGCAGGGTATGCTCTTCCTGCACAACATCATCTTGTTCTGCTTCTTCTTGTAAAGCATTTTCTTCAAAAACAGTCTCACCTGCGGATAATTGAAAATCTTCAGGATTTTCTTCTTCTGGAATATTGGGATATGTTTCATCTGCCACAACAAAATCAGATTCTTCCTGAGAGACGTCTTTTTTTAATTGAGTTGAAAGTTCTTCTTGTTCTGTTTTTGTTTTTTCCTCCACAATATAGAGATAAAGTAAAATTGCTCCCGCAGAAATAGTTCCGAAAAGTATCATCAAAAATACAATGCGCATATTGGCATAGATAGAAAAGGGAGAAATTGTATAAAGTCCCAAGGTCAATACATAGGTTCTTCCATTTAAATCCAAGGCCTTACTTTTTACGTTGACCAACATGGATGATGTTATGGTTGGCTCACCTTTTGCGTTCTTACCCATATGGGGGGAAGAAATTGGATAAGCAAAATATACGTTGTCACCGGCAGAAAGAGTGGCAGCAACAACATTACCCCTTGAGGAGACATTTGTTTTCAACAGATCAGAAAACTGAGGTGTTCCGACTTGATAATACTGGGATGCTTTATGGACATCATCGATTAAAAGATTAACAGAATCCTGTGCTATAACAGGTGCTTTTGCATAATCCAAAACTAAACTTGTAACAAAAAATATTCCTGCCAAAGCAAATAGAGCTATAAGGCAAAAAACGAGTATTTTAATAACCTTATCCGTCATAATGTATCAGTATACCGTATCATGTAAGAGTATGCAAGTTTTATAATTCTTAAAAAAGACTTTTCAGTATTGTTTTTTTTGATATCCCAAGAAAATAGCGGTAGTAAACTGGGAATAATTTCTGATATCGTAAGAAGGTCTTTTATTGACGTGATGTTTTCATCAAAAAATGTGTCTGTTAAAGAAGATAAACGATTTAGTTCTTTTGTGTAGAAGAGAATAAAGTTCTGTGCATGTTTTTTTGTAATTTTACTGGTCAAACATTTGTATTCTGTGAGTGTCTGTTTTGAAGGTTTATATGTGGTGTTTTTTTTCTGAATAGTCATTCCCTGTACTTGGCACATAATGTCAGTATGCGATTGTACATACT
>JAHLFV010000014.1 GCA_018883625.1 Candidatus Treponema excrementipullorum | reverse complement strand
ATTCACGGGTTTAAAGGTCACGGTACGGAAGACGGTTCTGTTGAGTCTATCCTTGCTATGTCTGAGGACCTTGCAGAATATGGTGTTACAGCGTTCCATCCTACTTTATATTCCTCTGTAGAAGAAAAGTTTTTGGAGGACATTAAAGCAATTAAGGAAGCTATGGGTAAAGAAAAGGGTGCTAAAATTTTGGGTATGCACTTAGAAGGTCCCTTTGTTTCTCCCAACAAAATAGGTGTTCAAAAACCGGAAACAATTCACACAGTAGATCTTGATTTTATGAATCGCTTGTGGGAAGCTGCAGAGGGTAAAATCGTCAATATGACAGTTGCCCCTGAAATTAAAGGAATGCGAGAACTGGCTCTGGATTGTTTGAAAAAAGGTATTGTATTGCAGGCCGGTCATACTGATGCCATGTATGAAAACATGGTAGAAGGAATGCAAGCCGGTATTTTACATTCAACTCACTTATTTAATGCCATGAGCCAATTACATCATAGAAACCCTGGTGCCGTGGGAGCCGTGTTGATTCATCCAGAAATGTCTTGTGAAATTATTGCAGACGGTGTACACGTTCACAGAGATTTGTTCAAGCTTCTTCAAAGAGATAAACCTACAGACAAAATTGTTTTGGTAACAGATGCTCTGCGTCCTACAGAGCAGATGGAAGGAACTCTGTATGCCAACAAAGAAGAGGTAGTTCTTGAAGGAGGTTGTTTCCACAGAAAAGTTGACGGTGTTATAGCCGGTTCTGCTTTGACCATGATACAGGGTGTAAAAAATCTTGTTGATTTTGGTATGTCTATAGAAGACGCCGTACGATGTGCTTCTTCTAATCCCGCTCAGATAATGCATCATGTAAACAAAGGTTTGTTGATTCCCGGTCGTGATGCTGACGTAGTTGTTTTTGACAAACACTTTAATGTATTGATGTCAATTATCGGCGGTGAAATAAAGAAGAATATTATTTAGTAAATCCGTTGCGTTGCAACTGAATTGTATTTCATAAAAAATGCGTAGGTTACAGATATGTAATCTACCGGAAATTGTAGGAGTAAAGATGAGAGTAGTTATCCGTCCCGATTATTCTGCCTGTGCTGTTTGGGCAGCAAATCACATTGCCAAAAGAATTAATGATGCCAACGCCAAAGGAAAAACCTTTGTGTTGGGTTTGCCCACCGGTTCAACTCCTCTGGGAACATATAAGCACTTGATTGAGCTTTACAAAGCCGGAAAAGTATCTTTTGAAAATGTAGTTACCTTTAATATGGATGAATATGTCGGTCTTCCCGCAGAACATCCTCAGAGCTACCATCGATTTATGTGGGATAATTTTTTCAGTCATATTAATATCAAGAAAGAAAATGTACATATCTTGGATGGTATGGCTAAAGACCCTGAAGCTGAATGCCAAGCTTACGAAGATGCTATTAAAGCTGCCGGCGGAATCAATCTGTTTTTAGGTGGTGTGGGTGTAGACGGACACTTGGCTTTTAACGAGCCCGGTTCTTCTTTAAGTTCTAGAACTCGTATGAAGTCCTTGACAACAGATACTATCCATGTTAATTCCCGTTTCTTTGACGGAGATATTTCTCAGGTGCCTACAACAGCTCTTACTGTAGGTGTCGGTACCGTTACCGATGCAGAAGAAGTTGTAGTACTTATTACCGGTCGCAGTAAGGCTGTTGCCCTGAAGCATGCAGTAGAGGAAGGAATTTCTCAAATGTGGACAATCAGTGCATTGCAGATGCATAAAAAAGCTGTGTTGGTTTGTGATGAAGATGCTACAGAAGAGTTGAAAGTAGGAACAGTTCGGTACTTTAAGGATATAGAGAAGAATAATTACGACAACAGTCTGTAATATCCTTTGTTAGTATGCGACAGTAAAATAGCCGAGGGATTGGATATCTTTGTTTTTTGTTCGATTTTACTCGGCTGTTTTTATGTGTTTTATGCACAAAAAAAAGCTGCCTGAAAGATTTTCAGACAGCTTTTTTAATGCCATAAGAATAACATTAACCTTTTACAGCTCCGGCCAGTACACCTTTAATAATGTATTTTTGACAGGAGAGATAGAATACAATAACGGGAAGCATGGCCAATACAAGCATTGCCATCATAGCTCCCATATCAACAGCTCCGTATCCACCACGTAAGTACTGAATAGCAATAGGAATTGTTTTATAATCAGTACCAATAGTCAGGTAAGGCAAAAGATAGTCGTTCCATACCCACATGATTTCCAAAATAGCAATAGTTATACCAATACTTTTAAGCATGGGAACAATTACCATAAAGAAAATCTGGGGAGGTGTAGCACCATCAATCATAGCAGCTTCTTCCATGGAAAGGGGAATTGATTTGATAAATCCGGCAAACATAAAGGTTGCCATTCCGGCTCCGAATCCGATATATACCAAAATAATTCCTATAGGATTATCCAAGTGCAGGATGTTTGCCATTTTACTCATGGTAAACATAACCATCTGGAAAGGAACAATCATGGAAAAAACAAGGGTATAATACACAATATCGGTTACCTTATTTTTAACACGGGTAATAAACCAGGCCAACATGCTGGAAATCAACAAAATACCGGCTACGGAAGCTGTCGTTATCCATAATGAATAGCCAAAGGCACTAAAAAACTTTATCTTTGTGATACCTGTCACATAGTTTGAAAATCCCACAAAGGTGGGGTTTTCAGGGTTTGTTGTAGGAAGTTTAAAAGGTTCGGTAGAAATAAACAATCTTCCCTTAAATGAATTCATAAAAACTACAAGAATAGGGAAAAGTACATAAATTGAAACTAAAACAAGAAGAAAAAATATTATTCTTTTGGAAGTTGTATTTTCTAAAGAAGAACTCATTGCTGTACCTCCCTGCTTCGTGTAAGTTTCAACTGTAACAAGGCAATGGCGGCAACTATCAATGTGAACACAACAGCCTTTGCCTGTCCTACACCCTCAAATCCTGTACGTCCATAGAATGTGTTATAAATATTCAAAGCTAACATTTCTGTCTGTTTTCCCGGTTCACCGGCTGTTAATGCCAAGTTTTGGTCAAAAAGCTTAAATCCGTTAGTAACAGTCATGAACAAACAAATGGTTATGGAAGGCATAACGGTGGGAATGATAATTTTTCTCAAAATAGTAGGGTAGTTAGCACCGTCAATAGCAGCAGCTTCTAACATATCTGAAGGAATATTTTGAATGGCTGCAATATAAATTACCATCATATATCCGACATTTTGCCAGTTCATCAAAACAACAAGTCCCCAAAATCCGTATTTGGGGTCAGAAACAATTGTAACACCTTGGGTATACAATATACCGTTTATTATTACTTGCCAGATCCATCCCAGAACGATTCCACCGATAAGATTAGGCATAAAAAATATTGTTCTGAAAACATTTGTTCCCGTAATCCCCCGAGTAAGTAAAAGTGCAAAGCCAAAAGCAAAGAAATTGATGGTAATTACCGAAACAATGGTGAATTTTATTGTAAGCCACAAGGCTGAACTAAAATAATTATCTACGGTAAACGCCGTGATATAATTGTCCAAACCAACCCATTTTGCGTTAGTAACATTAGTAAATTCACAGAATGACAAATAAATACCCATGATCATAGGTATTAAAAAGGCCAATAAAAAACAAATAATACCCGGCAGAGCAAACAATGGAAAATATTTTCTA